>JABGUO010000263.1 GCA_018646565.1 Opitutia bacterium
GTCCCAATGATAGCATGCACGGCTTCGGGGTTTTGACGGAAGAGTAAAGGGCCGGGTTGCAGACCATGAACAATGAGAGCACCTAAAAGGACTGCTCCAATCACACTTCCGGGAATACCAAGGGCAATGAGAGGGATCAGTGCACCGCCTACAGTTGCGTTATTTGCAGACTCGGAAGCAACGATTCCTTCCTCACTTCCCTTGCCGAATTTATCCGCGTTTTTAGAAGCTCTTTTTGCAGTTACATAAGCCGCTAGGGAACCAATATTGGCTCCCACTCCGGGCAAAATTCCAATCATGGTACCAATTCCAGAAGACCTGATCAAATTAACAAAATGTTTTTTCCAATCGTTAAGTGGAATCCATGCTGAATCCTTCCCGGTTACTTTTTCCACTTTTTCTGCTTTACCAAGAATATCATCGAGTATTTTTCCTATGGCAAACATTCCAATAAGAACGGGAATTAGGCGAAAGCCTTCGTTCATTGAGGTAAATTCCATTGTCCACCGTAATTCACCAGTGGCCGGATGCATTCCGGGCATCGCCACGAGTACACCTAAACTTCCCGCCAGTAAACCCCTTGCCCGGGTGGATTCTCCTACGCCCGCGAGCAATGCGAGGGCAAGTATAACCAATGAAAAGAGCTCAAAGGGACCCAGCTTGGTAGACCAGTCAGCCATGGGTTCAGATAATTGCCATAAGGCAAACCACGAAATAATTCCCCCCACGAGTGAGGCTCCTATACCCAACCCTAAAGCCCGGCCCGGTCGACCTGAGTTTGCCATGGGGTAACCGTCCAGGGTAGTCATGACCGCAGCCGGGGTTCCGGGCATACGGAGGAGTGTGGCACTGATTAATCCACCACTCACCGCTCCCACATACATAGCCACTAGAAGAACGAGACCTTCGACTGGTTCCATTGAAAAAGTAAAGGGCAGGGTGAGGGCGATTAACATAGTCCCGGTCAGACCGGGAATTCCTCCCACAGTTATTCCCAGAGTCGTGCCCAAAAGAACAAGCCCGAGAATTAAGGGGTCGGAGAATAGTGCGATCATACTTTCTTTCTTTCCATCAAGACAAAAGCTCCGCAAATGATTGTCATGCCAAGAATTAACCAATGAAGGGGGGGCAGGGAGGTAGGTTTTTCGATGGTTATTCCGTTCAAATTGGCACTACGTTGTTGGACAGTTTTTTGCAATTCATCCCCTACAATAAAAAGAGGGTTTATATGAAGGAAATCCAAGCGTTCTCGAATTGTTTCTGTATTCATTGCCCGACGGAGTAGGTTTTCCAGGTATGCGATTCGATCGGGCGGAGTACCTCGGGGTGCCCACCAAAATTGCATTAGGCCATGTTCGGCATTTATTCCCTGTTCCTTGGCGGTGGGGAGGTTAGGGTAGGCGGGTTCTCTTTCCTCGCTCATCACTGCAAGTGCCCGAATACCGGCCGCTTTAAATTGTTCATATTCTGAAAGGGAGAATCCAGTTACATCAACATGTCCACCTTTAAGTTGTGCTAGGCGCTTGGCTCCACCTCCAGTTTGGGTGAAACGAAATTTTGAACCTTCTTTCCCCTTCTGTAAAAACATGGCTGAATAATGGTTTGGTGCTCCTAAATTGGTTCCGAAAACTAATTGATAAGGACGTAGAATCGAATCATCCATTAATTCCGTTAACGATTGGAAGGGAGAGTTTTTACTCACGGCAATCACCACTCCGCTTTGCCCGGTGGCAGCAATGGGTTCAAAATCTGTAGGCCCCCAGTCTGCGTTTCCATAGTGTTGAGCCGTATATATTCCATCGTGGAGGCAAAGAATAGTATGTCCATCCGGTTCCGCTTCCCGAGCGATCCGACTACCAATGGTTCCCCCTGCTCCGGAGATATTTTTCACCACAATGGGCTGGGGACAAAGTTTATTCCTGCGAATTGAATCCTGGAAAATTCGAACGAATACATCACTTCCTCCCCCAGCCGCAAAAGGAACGATTACGGTGATTGGTTTACTAGGAAAGGTATCTTCTGCTGATAAACAAAGGTTTGAAAAAACATTACCTACGAGTTGAAAAACGAGAAACGCTCGTAAGAATCGTACCATTCTAGGCGATTAATTTTGCTACCGGATGGTGTGGTTCGACGCCAGTTAGGCGGAAATCAAGGCCTTGGGATCGAAAAGATAAACGGGTGTGGTCAATGCCCATCAGTTTCAAGATGGTGGCCTGTAAATCGTGAACATGAACGGGGTCTTCTACTACATTAAAGCCAAGTTCATCGGTTTTACCAACGGTAATCCCGGGCTTAACTCCTCCCCCCGCCATCCACATGGTGAAGGCTTGTGGA
>JABGUO010000264.1 GCA_018646565.1 Opitutia bacterium
GGGAATTTCGGACATAAAGTGCGGGCCTACGCCTACCTCCTTCGACTGGGAAATCAAGGTGTACCTCGAATGTCCTCAATTGCTGTGCTTTCGGCACGTTACCTTTACGAAAAATTAAAAAATTACTTTCCTACCCTACCTGGTGAAAAGGTTAGCGCTCCGCGCATGCACGAGTTTATCCTCACATTAAGCGATGAAGATTTCTTATCTTTAGAAGGTGTTGGTATTCCTAAAAACAAAGCGATACCACAAGTCGGTAAACTTTTTCTTGATTTCGGTTTCCATGCACCCACAGTAGCCTTTCCTGAAGTGTTTGGCTTAATGATAGAACCAACAGAAAGCTACACAAAAGCGGAACTAGACAGGTTCATAGATGCGGTGATCGCAATCAAAGAATTAATATCCGAATGCCCAGAAGCAATTAAAACTGCTCCTCATTTTACCCCGATTGATCGGGTTGATGAAGTCGGTGCAAATCGAAATTTAATACTTCAGGAAAAACTGGAACATTTACCGTCTCTCCATCTAAACCGGATTGAACCCAGCACATTAAATGCTTTAGAAATTTCGGAGATCAAAAAGCGTATTATTGATTCTACTTTATGATGCGGATTGATTTGACGCATTCACAATAATTTACATCCTTAATTTCATGTCTGTTGAAAAAGAAGAACAACCCCTCGTTTCTAGAAATGGAATAGTAATCGATTTACTACTTTCTTTTTGTTTTTTTATTTTCATGGGAGCGTATGTTTTGCCTCCACATGTCCCATCGGATGATTCTCTTGTAGTTAACATCGTTGCTTTCATGACATCATTTTGCATGACAGGAGTATTCTGGATGGCCGCGAATATGTTTCGTGTAACTTTGGTTGATTTCCAAAGAAGTAAAAAAAATTAGTCTACCAATTCCTAAGTTAGGAAACCCTCTAACAAACTGACTAGTTTACCCCTTGGGGTTGCTTCTACATTAGTACTGCAATCTGTAATCTCCTCCGTACATATACAACCCTGTTCGCGTAACTTTGCAACCAAGTCATACCGTTGATGAGGGATGGAATATTTTGTACTGACAACTGATTTGTTTAATCGTTCCTCAATAATTTGCAAAAGTTCCTGTATTCCTTCACCAGTTTTACAACTCACGAAAATACAATCGGGCGTAAGCGATTTTGCTTTTAATCTAGGCATCACTTGATCGCCCTGATCTATTTTATTATACACGGTAAGAATTTCTTTATCTTCAGCACCTAATTCTTCCAGCACCTCATTTGTGGTATTTAAATGTTCCTCAAATTCTGAGCATGAAAAATCAATCACATGAAGAAGCAAATTGGCAACCAATGCTTCTTCCAGAGTAGCTTTAAATGCGTCAATTAACCGATGGGGTAGTTTTCGAATAAAACCAACAGTATCGGTTAAAATAATTGTCCTACCTCCGGGCAACTTAACCTTTCTGCTCGTTGGATCTAATGTTGCAAATAATTTGTCTACTGAAAGGACGCTTGAACCTGTAATACGGTTTAAAAGTGTTGATTTCCCTGCATTGGTATACCCCACGATCGCGAGAGTGGCTAGCGGGATTCGCTGTCTTTTCTTTCGACTCGTATTCCTACGACCGGATACTTGAATAATTTCTTTCTTGGTTGAAGCAATTTTGTCTCTCAACATTCTTTGATCTAACTCAATCTGAGCCTCGCCGTCTCCTCTTTGTGTAACTCCCCCACCCCGTTGCCTATCTAAGTGAGTCCACGCTCTACGCAAACGGGGCAAAGAGTACTCAAGTCGAGCAAGACGAACTTGTAATACAGCTTCTTTGGTTTGTGCTCGATCCGCGAATACATCCAATATGACCTCATGACGATCGATCACGAGTACTTTGGTTAATTCCTCCCAGTTTCTTTGCTGGCCTGGCGTAATTTCATTATCGAAAATAATAACATCACACCTCAAGGCTTTTACCTGTTCATCAATTTCCTGGCACTTTCCTTTTCCTAAAATATGTCCAGGATATGTTTTTCGTGTCCTTACAATGGACTGTGCGACTACTGAGATCGAAAGATTTTCAACTAACTCCGATAATTCCCCTAATAAGGAGGCTGCCGTCCCCTCTTCCTCTTTCCGGGTAATAACAGAAACTAAAAAAGCACGTTCTACCTTCCTTGGTTTCTCTTTGACTTCAAACATGCAAAGTGTGAACGCAGTTTACCTCAACAAAAAGGGACCGAGCATTTGCTCGATCCCTTTACAGAAGATTTATTCAAAAGAAATGAA
>JABGUO010000265.1 GCA_018646565.1 Opitutia bacterium
AGCATTTAATGCATTACTTAAGACTCTAGAGGAGCCCCCTTCGCATGTTAAATTCGTTTTTGCGACAACTGAGTCTCATAAAGTGCTTCCGACTATTGTTTCGCGTTGTCAACGTTTTGAATTTCGATCGATTCCCGCCCCTTTGATCGTTTCAAAGTTGGAAGAAATTTGTAAGGTCGAATCAATTGAAGTTGAGGTGGAAGCCATCGAGGCAATTGCACGTATGGCAATGGGGGGAATGAGAGATGCCCAAAGTATTCTCGATCAAATGATTTCCTTTTGCGGAAAAACAATTTCTCAGGCAGATGTGTTAGAAGTGTACGGGCTTGCTTCTAAGGAAAGAATACAGATTCTTGCTCAATATGTGATTGATGGAGACTACAACTCGATCATTCAATACACCGATTCGTTTTCGACCGAGGGCTTAGATTTTTATCGTGCCTTGCTCGATCTATCGGATACATTTCGTGAATTGTTACTGGATACACTTCGTTCCAAAGGAGAGACGGTCAATTGTTCAGCTGAGCAATGTGTTCGTATTCTCGATTCCTTGCGTCAGGGAGAGGACTTGGTACGCATGGGGCTTTCAGAAAAAACGAATTTTGAGGTTACTCTTTTCCGTGCGGTTCAGTCGGGTCGGTCCCGTTCGATTGATCACGTCATTCGTAAAATCTCTGGCTTGATCCCGGAGGATGTAAAAAAAAAACCTAAATTAAATCAGGTTAAAAGTGCGTCTCAGTATAAGGTCTCCACAGCTGAGTCTGTAGAGGAGTTATCGAAACAAAGCATAGCTGGGGAAGGTACTTTAGCAGCGCCTGGTTCAGGCGATTTAGAATTGAATGAAAGTGCTCCGCCATCTGTGAGAGATACTCCTGATGGAGTGGTTCAAAAAGAGGAAGAGGTTGACAATGCAATTAAAACTGAAATTCCAGAATTGAATAAAGAAAAACCAAGACAGATCGTGGATCGAGAAAAAATAGAGGAAAAGATCGCGGAACTACCGAATGGAATTAAGAATATCCTGAAAGATAAATTTCAAGCAGATTTTGTATCCATTGAAAAAATAGATGAGAGCAAGTTAATCTGAATTGCAAATTGAAGGTTTTATTTCTGTTTACTTCGATCGATAAGCCAACCAAATTCATCTTCTTTAATCCAGCCCTTTTTCTTCCCGTCTTGACTTCTTGCTAAGAACCAATTCTTTCCATCTGCACTTTCATGCGATCTAATCTTTCCCTCTTTTCCAAGATCAATAATTAGGCTTTGTCCTGGCAAAAGAGTTGTGTTTGCAGAATTTGTTTCTCCCGCAAAGCGTCTTAATGAAATATTCTTTGTTTGATTGGCTTCATTTTCTGCAGGTAGAATGGCGATACCTTCTCGAAGCAGTTCGGAATTTTGAATGTGAGAAAAGTGGGTTGCATACCCGGTGAGTCCACCTGTGAAAATCCATCCAATCGTAAAATAGAAAAGTAATGCTCGACTTGGATTGAAGAAAAACAGGTAAATAAATACTAGAAACCCAAGCCAGAAAACGACAGCACATAGTACACACCAAAAGGAAAAAGTATCACTGGCAAAATAGGAGTGTGCAAAATCATTCGACAGGGGAGGAGTTTTAGCTATTTCATAGGCAAATTGAAGGTTTACGGATAATTCCCTGTTAGTCGGTTGTAACAGTAATGCTTTTCGAAAGTGTAAAATGGCATGTCCAAATTGTTTCTTCTTAAAATAAAGATTGGCTAAATTTCCATGCAGGTTTGAAGAGTGGGATAGTTTTGCTGCCTGTAGGTAAAAATAGACCGCCTGGTCTAGGTCTCCAGATGCTTCTGCTCGTACGCCATCGTAAAAAAAACGATCTTCCTCGCTCCCCATTAAAAGGGAAGAGAGAAAGCTAATCACAGCTAAATGAGTTAAAACAATCCGCGGTTTCATTGTATTTTCTTGAGCAGGATATTAATATGTTTGTAAAGTTCCTCCAATGATTGTGGATCTTTCAAGGTTCCTGCGAATTCATGGTCGTCGCTTATTTCAAGAATCTTTTGAATTTCTGAGATAGTATCCCCTTCATTTGAACTGCTTTGAAGAAGGGACGTAAGTTCGTTGCTTGATAAGGAAGATGGATTGGGGTGTTTGTAAAAAGTACCGATCTCAAGGCGTAATCTTTCCCTTGATGCTCTAAAAAAAAGGGAAGCATCGTTAAATGTTATACTTTCTTTCATTTGTTTCTTTAAAATAGACTGCCTTTGACGAAAGAGGTCACGACCGGATTGTTTTCGCTTCCATCCATAAAATCCTAGACCAATGGCACAAAAAAGTGGAATGGACTGTACAGACCAAAAAACTTGGGAATTAATTACTGTTTTATGTTTTTCATTTTGAAACCATTCCCCCGGTTCATTTTCAGTTTGAAATAAGTCGGTGGAAGAAACTGCAAAGTCGGATGTTTCAGTTTGCTG
>JABGUO010000266.1 GCA_018646565.1 Opitutia bacterium
AGATTACCTGAGTGTCCCCAAATGAACATAGTACTGACCCGTTTGCATGGGGGGCTATATTAGTTTGAAATGTAACTTGCCGCATTTCATCGATTGCGCGGCCCGATGGGCGGACAAAGACTTGATTGAGCTGTTCGGCAAGCGGAGATTGTTCGGAGTTTTCAGGTTTCATAAAATTGAAGTGGTTCTGGGTTGATGATTTTCGCCCCGATTGGTTCAAGGGCATTAGTAAACCATTCCCGTGCCTCAGGGTCGCCATGGTGTAAGAAAATATTCTTGGGGGCTAGTTTTTCTGCGTATGCGACTAATTGATCTCGGTCTGCATGCCCACTTAGATCAAATTGTCTAATTTTGGCCCGAATTGGCTCGATATGATTGTATGCATTAAATTCAAACGGTGTTCCTGGTTCTGATTGGAGAAGCTGCCCTCCCGGCGTACTGGGATCGCAGTACCCGACAAAGAGTATGGAATTACGGTCATCACCAAGCATGGAAGATGCCATTACATAGGACGGGGTATGCTCGACGAGCATTCCACTGCTCACCAGGTAAATTCCTTGCATGGGAGGTTCGCGACCGGGCTCAAGCTTTCGGGGGAGAGGACGGGCACCCAAGCTCCTCAGTACTTTTCGGTTAAAACGAACCCGATTGGTATTTTTAGAAATTTCGTGAAAGTGATTCACTAGGTCCATTCCTAAGCCCGAGCAAAAGACAGGTACTTTCGGAAGGGCATTTCGCTTGAATGCATCGTCCAGGACGGAAAGCATTTCCTGCATTCTACCCAATGCAAAAACGGGTATGAGAACGGAGCCACCACGAGATAATGTTTTGGCGGATTCTTCGAGGAGGTTTAACATTTCCGATTCCCGTTGGCGGGATGGTTCTCGAATAGAAAGGCCACGAGTGGTCTCGGTTACCAGCGTATCCACTTTTTCAAGGAGGGGTTCGGCACCATCCAATGTTCGGCTTCCGTCAAAAAGAATATCTCCGGTGAAAAGAATCCTCTCTTTGGGTGTTTTAATTTCTACGGAAACTGCGCCTGCCACATGACCTGCATGATGAAGTACTACATCGATTGCCCGTCCATCTTTTTCCAACCTAAATGGACGTTTGATTGAGAGAATTTTGACGCGATCATAAAGAGAGGTCAGGTCGTCTCTTCCATAAAGCGGAAGTTCAGTTAAATTGAGTTCATTCCGCTGTCTTTTCATCACGGAAATTGAATTGGATAGCATTCTTCGAGCGAGCACAGAGCTCGGATAACTCATTAGGACCGGAGCATCCTGATGTTCGCGAGATAGCAGTGGTAAACTTCCCAGGTGGTCTAAGTGGCAATGGGTCAGGATGATAAAGTCGAGAGAGTCCCGATCTAGGACCGCGTGCCTGGGTATGGAATCTTTCCCCGCATACTTGGGATGCAATCCTGAGTCGATTGCAAAGCGAAAGCCTCCCACTTCACAAACTGTGCAATTAGCACCAATTCCGCCATGCGGATTCAAGTCAATGAGTTTCATGAATGAGAGGGGTCAAATTCGGACTCGTCGGGTATATCAAGTCGGAATGGATTAATTTTTACATGAACTTTCTTTTTCAATTCGTCCAACCCGTGGAACGAGCCAGATGCTTCCGCGGATAAGTGGGTTACATGATAACTGTTGTAAGAAAATGATTCACCGGGTCCAATTGTCGGAGTTTCTCCCACAATTTTATCTCCCTCCACTACCGTGGTGGTTCCGTCGCTATTGGCAATGATCCATTTTCGACCCAGAAGAGTAACTTTCCGGTCACTCAGGTTTCGGATGGTAATAAAGTAAATAAAGGCATGTAAGTTAATCCCCTTAACAGTTGATTTTTCTTTATGATGAACCAATTTGTCTAGGGACGCGTGTAGTCCTTCTAATTCTGTACTTTCTTCATTCACAATATTATTCTAGTTGAACATACCATAACAGGCTTGGCAGAAAGACCAATTCTTTTTGAACTAATTCACAAGAATGTAAAAAAAATGTGAAAAACGCTTGCACCTAAGCTCAGAGAAAACAGAAAGGAAGAATGCAAAAATTCGCACTTCTATCGGTTAGTGATAAATCAGGCTTAGTTCCCTTTGCCCGAAATTTAGTTGATCAGCATTCTTTCACGCTTCTTTCC
The DNA here is from genome assembly GCA_018646565.1 of Opitutia bacterium. GTDB lineage: Bacteria > Verrucomicrobiota > Verrucomicrobiia > Opitutales > Seribacteraceae > Seribacter. The sequence goes on from JABGUO010000266.1 coordinate 2,149, forward strand.
ACTGGAGGGACTGCTCGATTATTGAGAGAGGAGGGCATCCCTGTAAGCGATGTCAGTGACAGGACGGGATTTCCGGAGATGATGGATGGACGGGTAAAAACATTGCATCCAAAAGTACATGGTGGACTGCTTTGCCTGCGTGATAATCCGGAACATCTAAAAGCAGCGGAAGACCATGACATCGCCCTGATCGATTTGGTGGTGGTGAATTTATATCCTTTTGAGGAAACCGTAGCTCGTGCTAATGTTTCGTTTGAGGAAGCAATCGAGCAGATTGATATTGGGGGTCCATCCATGTTAAGGAGTGCGGCCAAAAACCATCGCGATGTAGCTGTGGTTTGCGATCCAAGTGATTATGATCGGGTCTTGGATGCGATGAAACTGGATGATGATTGGAGTGGATTACGCAGGGAACTGGCATTAAAAGTTTTTCAAAGAACATCTTCTTACGACAAAGCGATTAGTGAATACTTTTCAAAGCAAGTAGTCGATGAACCGGACATGGAATCTATTTCTGGCTTTCCGTCCACACTTGATTTTCAGTCCAGTAAGTCAATGACTCTGCGATATGGTGAAAATCCTCATCAACAGGCTGCGTTGTATGGTGATTTCCTGAATTATTTCGATCAACTCCAAGGAAAAGAATTAAGTTATAACAATATTTTAGATATTTCTGCATCGGCTTATTTAATTGGGGAGTTTGAAAGGCCAACAGTGGCAATCCTTAAGCATACTAATCCATGCGGAGTAGCAAGTGCAGATGATTTGGAAACTGCCTGGGACCGTGCCTTTGCAACTGATCGACAAGCTCCTTTTGGAGGAATTATTGTAGTGAATAATACCATGGATATTGGTTTAGCTCGAAAAATCTCTGAGATTTTCTGCGAGGTTATTATTGCTCCCGGATTTACAGAGGAGGCACTTGCACTTTTTCACAAAAAGAAAAATCTTCGACTATTGGTCTCCAAGTCCGGTTTTGGTGCAGAAACTTTGCAGGAAATTCGTACAGTGCCAGGCGGTTTTCTTGCACAAGATCGGGATCAAAAAAGAATTAATCCCAAGGACTTTCAAGTCGTTACCGATCGGCAGCCAAGTGAACAGGAATGGCGATCTATGTTATTTGGCTGGCGAGTTGTGCGCCATGTAAAGAGCAATGCAATAGTGTATGCCGGCGATGAGCGAACATTAGGAGTAGGTGCCGGACAAATGGCTCGTGTCGATAGTTCCCAAATCGCGGTTTGGAAAGCGGGAGAAGCGGACTTGTCCTTAGGTGGTTCGGTGGTTGCATCGGATGCATTCTTTCCTTTTCCGGACGGTCTTATAGCTGCGGCAGACGCCGGTTCCACCGCTGCGATTCAACCGGGTGGGAGCGTGCGGGATGAGGATGTAATTGCGGCGGCCAATGATCGTGGTATGGCAATGGCATTTACAAAGATCCGACATTTTCGGCATTAGTATCTAGAATGATTTTGCATTCATTGGTGATTTTTTAAGTTTTTAATATTCTATATATATCAACGCGAAGGTTTATAATTTAAAAGCAACCGGTTTGCTGGTTCTTATTGTTTTGGCCTCATTAGGCAGTAGTTGCGGAAGTGCCATGCTATCTGACGAGCACTTAGCAAAGCGTTCAAAGAGTCAGTTTTCGCAGATGAAAAAATCGGAAAGGCTATCCACTAATCCCACTCACCAGGCCATGATTGAGCGGATAGGCGAGCGGATTGCAGGTGTCGCAAAGGTCGACCTTCCAGGAACAGAATGGGAATTTGTGGTTTTTAACAAAGCGGAACCAAATGCCTTTGCCATGCCCGGAGGGAAGGTGGGGGTGAATAGTGGTCTTATTTCCTTGGCCAATGGGAACGAGGATGAAGTGGCCGCGGTAATAGGTCATGAGATAGCCCATGTTGCATTTCGCCACAGTAACAAAAGAATGACTCAAGCAATGGGCAT
>JABGUO010000267.1 GCA_018646565.1 Opitutia bacterium
AAATACATCCTTTTCTTTCGAAGAAAGAAATGCAGATGTTTCATGCAAATTATTACAGACTTCTTTTTCTGCCGGTTCTACGATAATTACCGAGCCACTGGTTGATAACATTCCCAGAATCTGCTTCATCCAATCGACTCTTTCATTTAGCTCAGAATTTTGAAGAATTTCATTCATGGAGTACCCAAGAAGAATCAGGTCAAATCGTTGTTTTTTTTGCGGAGGCAGTTGATTTCTTAGATCTAGTCTTTGCGTTTTGATTTGGGTATCATTCCATAAATCAAAACAGCCTCGGTGAATGTTTTTTTGAATCGATAGACTTTTTCCGGAATAATCCCATGAATCCAATGAAATTGAATTTTCAATGTTGAATTTTCGAAGAAGAAAAAGGGCACTCAGTCCACTTGCTCCTGAACCTGATCCAATATCCAAGATTCGAATCGGTGCTTTGTTAGGTTTATTCCATTTCCGGAAAGAATAGGCTTCGCTCAGTGCGAGGGTCATTGCTTTCCATGTCCGTGGGAAAAAGAAGTTCCCATAAGTTAAAATAGATAATTCACGCGATCCATAGGCTTGCGGATCAAAGGAGCGGGGTTTATTAAAACGATCACTTTGAAGAATAATTTCCTTTCGAATCAAATTCAGGATTTTTTCTTCACTTAGATCGGGCCATTGTTGAACCGTTTGTTTCCACCACCAATCTTCCATTTCTTGGGGGTAATCCGGTAACTCAATACTGGGTTTCATTACAATTTTTCAATTAAACAAGTTTGATCCAAAGACACACACAAAACAATTAAACCTTCCTCTTTTTCGGAAGACTTAATCAGAATCAATTACTTTGAGAATGAAAACTTACAACTTTCCGCCGTAAATTGCCTGATCCCCTAATAGCTCTTCAATACGAAGTAATTGATTGTATTTACAAATACGATCGGTGCGGGACAGCGAACCTGTCTTAATTTGCCCTGCATTGGTTGCCACGGCAATATCTGCAATAGTCACATCTTCTGTTTCTCCTGACCGGTGTGATATTACTGAAGTATAGCTTGCTTCCTTCGCCATTTCTACGGCATCAAAAGTCTCGGTAAGTGTTCCAATCTGATTTACTTTTACCAGGATTGAATTGGCTACGCCCTGATCAATTCCTCTTTTAAGAAAGTCTACATTGGTAACAAATAAATCGTCTCCAACAAGTTGTACTTTATCGCCAATTGCATCGGTTAATTTCTTCCAGCCTGTCCAGTCGTTCTCATCACATCCATCTTCAATTGAACGGATTGGGAATTTATTCACGAGTTCTTCGTAAAACGCGACCATTTCATCGGAGTCTCTTTCTGCTCCGTCACTTTTTCCAAAAACATACTTTCCTTTTTCACGATCGTAAAATTCGGAAGAAGCAACATCCAATGCGAATTGAATTTCATCCCCCAATTTGTATCCTGCCTTTTCAACTGCGATTGCAAGGGATTCCAAAGCGGCAGTATTACTGGCCAGTTTCGGAGCAAAACCACCTTCATCTCCCACCGCAGTGGATAGGCCTTGGTCCTTAAGGACTTCTTTGAGTGAGTGAAAAATTTCGCAACCCATTCTAATTGCCTCACGAAATGTGGGGGCACCCACTGGCATGATCATGAATTCCTGAATATCAATGGGAGCATCTGAATGGGAACCTCCATTGAGGACATTCATCATAGGAACCGGTAAAACTTTTGCGTTTGGACCCCCTAAGTATTTGTAGAGTGGAAGTCCACACGCATTTGCAGCCGCATGTGCAGTTGCCATCGAGGCACCCAAGATCGCATTGGCTCCTAAAACAGATTTGTTGGGAGTACCATCTAAGCGAAGCATTGCGTTATCCACTGCAGTCTGATCGGTTGCATCTAAGCCCACAATTGCCTCGGCTATTTTTGCATTCACATTTTCGACTGCTTTTGAAACCCCTTTACCTAGGTAGCGAGTCTTGTCACCGTCGCGCATTTCAATTGCTTCATGCTCTCCAGTACTTGCACCGGAAGGAACAGCGGCACGACCAAAGGCTCCGCCGCTGAGTTCAACTTCAACTTCTACTGTTGGATTGCCACGCGAATCAATAATTTCGCGTCCGTGTACTTCGATAATATGAGTCATAATATGAGGGGATGTATTTAAAAGATAAAAATTGCAATAATGACTTATGTAGAGCAGATGTCAAAATCCTTTGCGTAAAAGAATTGCATTATATGCATAGTGACTCGCTTTTAGATAATTTTCTTATATGTTATTTTTTTAAATCATGGCAAAACCTCGCAACGCGATCTCGCCTACTCGGGAAGAAGATTATCCCGAATGGTACCAACAAGTAGTGAAAGCAGCTGATTTAGCTGAGAATACACCCGTACGTGGTTGTATGGTGATTAAACCATGGGGCTATG
>JABGUO010000268.1 GCA_018646565.1 Opitutia bacterium
CATGGCCAACCTTACACGAACAAGGATCTCTCCGTCGTAGCAGAAAAATTGGGTTCAGATTGTCCGTTTTTCCTTCATGATGGAATCGGACATGCAATTGGTCGAGGCGATAAAGTAAGGATTATTTCGGGAACCGAGCAAAATGAGATAAATGGACAGAGAATATTCTTATTCCAACCTCCGATAGGGTTTTCTACTCCTTTAATTTACAAAGCCTTAGCAGCAAATGGATCTTATTCAGACCCTTGTTGGGCCAAGAAAGTTGTACAAGAATGGGAAGCTGGAGAACGAAGTGTTTCTGATTTTTGTCACAATGATTTTGAATCAGTACTTCTTTCCAAGTATTTGTTCCTCAAGCCGATTTTCGAAGAATTAAGGGATTGTTTTGGATTATCTTTTCAGGTTTCTGGGAGTGGATCTTCGTGCTTTTGTCTTGTTTCTGAAAGTGAGGACGAGAAACCAGTCCGGGATTTAATTTTTCGGTCCCTTGGACTTGAAGCCGGCTTTTGGGTATCCCGAATAAGGCTGAACTAGGGGCATGGTTTTTGTTTTCAATTTTGATCAGTTTGAGTCATAATGTGTGCTTTTATAATTATTTAAGAAGTTATTAGTTGTATGTCTCATCTAAATAAAGAAATCGCTCTTTATGGAATACCTGGCTCTCCGGGGGTTTCGCATGGACCGGTGTTCCGGTTTTTGCATGGAGATGTAGAAGTTCCCCAATATCAGGTAAGTGTGTCCGAGCAAGAGTCTGAACTCGAACGCTTTAAAGATTCAGTCGCAATTACTCGAACTCAAATTGAGGGAATTAGAAATGAAGTTGCGAAAAATTTAGGTGAAAAAGAGGCAGGTATCTTTGACGCCCATATCCTAGTGCTTGAAGATAAAGCACTCTTTGTCGATATCGAAAAAGAAATAAAAAAAACAGGCGATAATATCGAACAATGTGTTTATCGAGTAACCCAGCGTTACCATGATTATTTTAATCAGCTTGAGGACGAATATCTACGAGAGCGAGCGGCTGATTTAAAAGATATATCGAAAAGGTTACTTAGAAATTTGATTGGAGAAACTGCGGCAGGTACTGCTTTTTTAGGAGAGCCGAGAATTTTAGTCTCTGAAGATTTAAGCCCCTCTGATACTGCCTCTTTAGATCGATCTAAGATCCTCGGTATTGCGACAGATACTGGCGGTCGAACTAGTCACGCAGTAATAATGGCTCGAGCGAGCGGCGTTCCTGCAGTGGTTGGGGTAAGAGGGCTTACCGAAAAATTAGGTGAAGGAGACACAATATTAATTGATGGATTTGAAGGTATTGCGATTATCAATCCTTCTGAAGGCACTCTTTTTCGTTATGGAAAGGTGGGATTACAGAGAAATAAAATAAAAGATTTATTTGCTGGAGAAATTTCCTTACCACCCGAAACTCAAGATGGTCTAAAAATTCATTTCCTTGCGAATGCTGATACATCTGAAGAAGTAAAAAGCGGAATTGAAAACGGGTGCGTCGGGGTGGGGCTTTTCCGTACAGAATCAATATTCCTGAGTAGAAATCAAATTCCCAGCGAAGATCAACAGTTTGAGGAATACCAAAAACTTGTTGTAGCAGCGGACGGAAAACCAGTTACTATAAGGACCCTCGATCTGGGGGGAGATAAAATTTTAGATTCAATTGGGCGCGAAAAAGAGGAAAACCCATTTATGGGATTTCGAGCAATTCGTTATTGCCTTCGTAATCCATCGATCTTTTTGGATCAATTACGTGCAATTTTGCGGGTGAGTGCATTTGGTTCTGTGAAAATAATGTTTCCTATGATTAGTGGGGTAGAGGAGCTTGTTCGCGCAAAAGAATTCTTGTTCACCGCAAAGAGACAACTGAGTGAGAAGGGAGTCAGTTTTGATAATGAGATCAAGGTTGGGTGTATGATAGAAACTCCATCTGCGGTTACCATTTGTGATATGTTGGCCGATGAAGTTGACTTTTTTAGTGTCGGTACCAATGACCTCGTTCAATATTTACTAGCAGTAGATCGGATTAATAATGAAATTGCTTATCTTTATGAGCCCCATCACCCAGCAGTTATTCGTTCATTGAAGCACATTTTTGATGTGTCAAAAGAGAAGAATGTGGAGGTTACTTTATGTGGTGAAATTGCTGGTGATCCTCATTTTCTGCCTCTATTAATCGGTTTGGGTTTGGATACTGTAAGTGCCACGGGAATCCTACTACCGGAGCTTAAGTTTTATGGTCGAAGATTTACATCACAAGAAGCACAAAGTTTGGCCGAACGAATTAAGCCAATGAAACGGCCTTCTGAGATCAAGGTTTGTTTAAAAGATTTCTATGACGACCGGATTTCCGATTTGATCAAGTAGGAACAAGTTTACTCGTCTTGAAACTTGGACGCGAATAGTTCAGACATTTCTTTCTGAAACTCACTTCCTTCCTTTGGTTTAGTAAAAAAAGTAAGGATCGTGCCTTTCGCCGCAGCGAGCATCATGATTCCCATGATACTTTTAGCGTTTACTTTTTCACCTTCTTTTTCGACCCAAATATCTCCGTTGAATCGAGACGCAATTCGAACGATCATGGCCGCAGGGCGGGCATGAATCCCCATTTTGTTTGAAACTTCAAGGGTAAAAGAGAAGTTTTCTTCCGAACTGTTTTCATCCGAATCACTCATTGCAAGATAAATTAGAAGAGGAAATTACAAAAAAGACAAAGGAAAAGTTTTAATCACATAGAGAAGCAAGGCGGAAACAAGTGCTGCGGCTAGGTCATCAATCATCACTCCCATCCCATTGGGTAAATTTTGAAGCTTTTTAATTCCAATAGGTTTTACGATGTCAAAAATACGAAAAAGAATAAATCCCATCGTTAAAAAGAATAAAACTTTAGTAATAGAGAATGAATTTAATTCATCTAGGCAGAAAGCAAATACAAGAGGAATTGAGGTGAATTCGTCCCATATTACTTCTGGTGGATCTTCTTTTCCCAAAAGAACTTCAGCACGCGTACACAGAGGAATTCCTACAATAAAAAGAACTGAAAATAGGATTATAATTCCTATCGGAGAAAGAGGGGAGAACCAAAATAAAAAACAGAAGGCAAGTAGGCCTGCGAGCGAACCAAATGTCCCGGGTGCTGGTAAGTTCGTACCCACGGGACCAAGGGTGGATAAATTTCGAATGAAAAAATCCATTACTGATCTTCTTCGATAAAAAATCTCCAATACTTGGATAAATAAATAATACCAGAAATAACGGTAATGAGAGTGGCGGCAATGAGAGTGATTCGCCCAGACAGCAAAAGAATATGAATCAGATTTTCTTGGAGCTCCGGTGCAAAAATTCCAGTAAAATCATCTTCCACCGCAATTTTGCCAAGGAATAAGCAAATACAAGTAAGTTGAATGACTGTTTTTAATTTACCGATTTTTTCTGCGGCTAAAGTTTTTCCGCGTGCAGCTGCTACTAATCTTAAACCAGTAATTAGAAATTCCCTAGAAAGAATCAGCAAAATTGGAAAAAGTGCCCATCGTGCAATTTCATCCAGAGCTAATAGGCTAATAAACATTCCCAGTGTGAGAACCTTGTCCGAAAGTGCATCCATAAACTTACCAAACTCAGATACCTGTCCAAATTTTCGGGCAAGCCATCCGTCAAGCCAGTCAGTGAGCGCGGCAAAGAGAAAAACAACAAGTGCACCTGTTCTTATCCATGGCAGAGAGGTATCGGAGGCCGGGTATAATAACGCAATGACTACCAACATTAAAGGTATTCTTGAGAGAGTGAGAAGGTTTGGTAGATTCATCTGATTAAACCAATCATTTCATGGTTCGTGCTCATTTGCAATCTCAACGGCATCCTTGGTTGTGGACTTGTTTCGATTCTTAGCTATAGTGGGATGTTTACTATATGAGCATAGCTATTTACCCTGGTACTTTTGATCCGGTCACAAACGGACATTTGGATGTGTTAGAACGTGCATCTAAGATTTTTGACGAAGTAATTGTGGCTGTTTCTGCCGATAACTCTGATAAAAAAACTGCATTTGATTGTAATACCAGGGTGAAACTTTTGCTTGAAAATACTACCCAATATTCGAATGTACGGATTGATTCATTTAGAGGACTACTGGTGGACTACGCGAAAGATTGCGGTGCAAGTGCTGTGGTCAGAGGCCTACGAGCAGTTTCCGATTTTGAATACGAATTTCAAATGGCCCAAATGAATCGACATTTAGATTCTGAACTCGAGACTATTTTCCTAATGCCTAACGAAAAATACTTTTACACCAGTTCCAGCCTAATTAAGCAGGTTCATCTTTTCGGGAATCGTGATACGAAATTAGTTCCTGAAAATGTTTCAATAGCATTACGACAGCTTTCGCTCGAAAACCAATCGAAGGAGGAACATTAAAGTGAGCGAAACAGAAAAAGCAGCAGCAAACAGAAAACGAGCAACCTTTGGGGTGGTTTTCCTTACCATATTTTTAGATATGGTTGGATTTTCGGTTATCTTTCCCCTTTTTCCGGCAATGCTCGATCATTATTTGGCCCGGGAAAGTGCACTGGGAGGGGGAATGCTCACTGATTTTGTTTTGTCTCTTCAGGGACTTGCATTTGAAGGAGATAGTCAAAATGATACTTTTCGTTTTGAAACGGTTATTTTTGGAGGAGCATTGGGTTCCTTGTACGCGATTTTACAATTCTTTTTTGCTCCAATATGGGGAAGATTATCGGATAAAATTGGAAGAAGACCCGTTTTGATGTTCACCCTTGCCGGTACATGTTTAGGGTATGGATTATGGATTTTTGCCGGAGGATTTTGGATTTTGGTACTATCTCGAATCCTAGGTGGTATGGCTAGTGGTAATCTTTCCGTTGCAACTGCTTCGATCGCCGATGTTACATCTAGGAAGTCCCGATCCAAGGGCATGGCATTCGTTGGGGTTGCTTTTGGATCAGGTTTTATAATTGGTCCTGCATTGGGCGGTTTTGCATCTCAATGGTCTTGGGGGAATGGAGAAGACGCGGTCTTGGGGCTGAACCCATTTTCATTAGCCGCGTTAATTAGTTTTTGCCTGGCATTGATTAACTGGCTTTGGCTTGCCTTTTCA
>JABGUO010000269.1 GCA_018646565.1 Opitutia bacterium
ATTTAATGATCATGACAGACTAAAGACTATATTTTGTGGCTTTCAGTATTTGAATGTAAAGAAGGGAGGATGTTGAGTTTAAACTATGCATTACAATATACAGAGTTCGCTCAAATTATGACAAATAATTTATCAGAAACGATTTAAAAAAAATTATCGAGGAGATATAATAATATAAATGTGTAAATCACTAACTTTAATAACTGTAAGTAAGTTTTTGGAAAATAAAAAGTGGATAATTTTTTAAGATAAAGTCGACCGTTCGATTATTACAAGAGGATCACGATAGGAATTAATTTGAGATTAGAATACAGTGATACTCCTGAGTGTTAAAATTTTGCCAAAATAATATTCTGTTCACTACTTATCACCATTATCGGTTTGTGAAAATTCGAGTGTTTTTAACCCTTTCTTAATATATTTATTTCGGTGTAGGAGTTTCCAAATTAACTGGGTGGAATAATTTTCAAACATTAGCAGAACGAGTCCTTTATCGATTCCTAGATAACTTTTGCCAATCCATGGCATATCCCCGTTTGCTTTGGTGGCATAGCTGTAGGCATCGTACAGTCCATACTTTCCTACTAATCCAGGGATAGTGTACATGTGCTCTAATGCGGAAATGGATGCCTCGGGAGTAAACGGAAGAAAAGAAAGAGCACCATAGGGTGCAACTGTTCCATCTTCTATTAATTGATATCCCGCCCCGATAGGATAGGAACCGTAATGCCCGCTGTATCCGGAAGTCGGACTGATAGAGGCTGACATTCCCCATGAATTTTCTCCCAAGCCCTTTATTCGATGGGCACTATCGATAGCATAATGCTTGGCAGCCTGAGCCGCATGCCGAGAATTAGTAAACCAATCGCGACCAAGTTTATCCCGTAAGTTTCTGAAATCAATAAAGGCGTGTGTCCACTGATAGGTAAAAGCCGCCCCGGTTCGGCAAATAATGAATTCATCTCCTTTGTAAGAGCCATTGTGTGTGTTCATTGCATAGAACGAGTCCGCACCTGTTGAATAATCGGGGTTTGGTGAACCTGCTCCTAGAATATAGAGGAAAATATGTTCAGCATAGGCAGACCATCCACCAAACATTCCCTCTCCAGTGATTCCTGCTGGTACCTTATCGGGTAGATCCTCAGGATAGCAGGCTAGATATGGATGCTTGGTTTTAGGATTGGTAAACCATTTCCAGTTCATTTCCCGATACAGTTCATTGGTCAAGGTTTCAATTTCTTCTCCAAAGTATTCCGCGGCGGCCAAAGCTCCCAGTAACAATGTTCCTGTCGATGCATTGCTCAGTTCGATATTATGAGAATCACTCCAGCCACGCTTACCGGAATCAGGATCAATAAAATGATACCAGAATCCATTGATTCGCGTTAATTTTTTTAAAGTCTTGAGTGCAGTGATGACTCTCTTTTCTCCCTCTTTACCGGATATCCACCCACGCTCAACCCCGATAATAATAGCGGTGAAATAAAACCCCTGATGCTCAATTGGAATTGGGCTGTATTTATTTAGCCCCACATAATCTCCATTGGACAGCCCATAGGTAGGACTTTCCGGATCGTCATTCCATTCCTTCCAAAAAAAGTTGAAGCATCCGCGAAGTTCCCTCTCCATGAGGGGTGTAAGTGGTCGGAGGTTTTCTTGGACAGGGAAAGAGCTTCCCTTCAGAACGCTTGCAAGGCATGACAGAAAAATGGAGATGAAAATTTGGTTAAATTTACTCATTTATAAAATATAGGTTTCATCTTTTATAATTCTAAAAATATGATTTCACATTGATTCAAGTCATTAATTTATACATTAGTGAGTGAATGAGCGAAACTACCAAAGAAGAGGATATTAGTAAAAAGCCCGAGGACGAGACGGAGTTATCCTTTGATGCCGTTGATTTGATGTTGGAGGGAGACCTCAAGTCTCAGATTAATTATTCGATGGTGAAGGGAATAGCCCAGGCATTGGATGAAAAATCTCAGATTTTAATTAAGGCTGAGGAATCTTTTGAACCGCAGGGAGAGGAAACTTTTGCAGAGGTAGCCTTGCCCGAAATTGAGGCAATGGCACTGGCCATTACAGAGGGATGCGTGGACTTCACCAAAATTCGGTTTTGGGAGGCTTGTGCAACGGCAGAAGTTGCCTGG
>JABGUO010000270.1 GCA_018646565.1 Opitutia bacterium
AACCACATGATAACTATGAACGAAATAAAATTGATCACCATCCTCTAGTCCAATTCGAATTGGATGCTGTCGTACATTTTCCCATTGTACGGAATTCCAACCCATATGAGGAATTTTTAGTTTCCTCTCCAAGGAAAATTTTTGCACATATCCAGGGAACAAGGCTAGCCCTGGCAACTCTCCCTCCTCTGACTTCTCAAAAAGCACTTGCAGACCCAAGCAAACTCCCAGAAATGGCTTTCCCGAGGAAACCCACTCCTGAATTGCGGATGCAAGGCCCGTTTGATTTAAAGCCGCCATACACTGATCAAAAGTTCCTTGCCCCGGGAAAACGAGGGCATCAATTTCTTCAAGACCTTCGGGGGTTTGTAAAACGCGAACTCTTGCACCCAAATATTCGAATGCCTTTACCACACTTCTCAAGTTTCCAGTCCCATAGTCAACCACACCGACTGTGTGACAATCAATTGCCATGAGAATCAATTAGGAAGACAGGGTGCCCTTAGTAGAAGGAACTCCGCCATTTAATCTCGGTTCTAAAATAGTTGCCTGATCTAAAGCTTTGGCAAAGCCTTTGAACATTGCTTCTGCGACATGGTGTGGTTCCTGTCCATGTTCCAAACGAATATGTAAATTACACCCTGCTTCATTAGCAAAGGCTTGAAAAAATTCTTTGAATAATTGAATATTGAAATCTCGAACCATCGAAATTGGGAGGAGAGCGTCGAAAACAAGAAATGCACGATTACTTAAATCAAGCGCAACTGTTATTAATGTTTCATCCATGGGCAGAACAAAAAAACCATAACGTTTGATTCCCGCTTTTTCTCCCAATGCTAATTTAAATGCTTGGCCTAAAGTGATACCCATATCTTCGACAAGATGATGGTAATCGATATCGATATCACCCGTGGCTTTAATTTTTAAATCAAAAAAACCATGCTTCGAAAACAACTGAAGCATGTGGTCTAAAAATGGAATACCAGTTGCAATTTCATTCTTCCCTTCTCCATCCAACTTTAATGAAACCTCAATTTGAGTTTCATTTGTATTTCTTGTTAATTCTGCTGTTCGACTAGTTTCCATTTACTTAACAAATTAATTACAATATCCATTTCTTCGTCTTTGCCAATACTGATTCGTAAAAACGAAGAGGTTAATTCACTTGAAGGAAAATATCGAACAAACACATTATTGTCGCTCAAAAATTGATACAGTGCTTGAGCAGTTTCCTTCCCATGATTCCCTTTCGAATCAACAGGTCGAGTGAATAAAAAATTGGTTCCACTTGAATAGGTAGTCCATTGCCACTCTAAAAAGGTTTGATAAACAAACTCACGGGTCGAGATAATTTTCTGAGTGATCTTCTCAAAATATCTGCGGTCCTGTAAGGCAACTTGAGCAATAAATTGAGCAATTCGATCTACATTGTAAACTTCTCTCGCCTTGTTGAGTGTAGCAATAATTTCCTTACTTGCGACAGCATAACCAACCCTCAGACCAGCAAGGGAATATGATTTTGATAAGGTTCTAGTTATGATTACATTCTCGCTCTCGTTTAATAAAGGCAGTGCATTTGTGGGTGCAAAATCTGCATATGCTTCATCAATTACAAGTATTCCCAGATACTTTTGAAGGATTGTAGAAAATATCAGATTTTCGTAAATCCTTCCAGTAGGTGCATGCGGGCTAGTTAAAAAAAACAAATTGCATCCCGAGTCAGCAATTATTTCAGAATCAATCTCGAAGCTTTCATTTTGAAAGGGATACTTTATTACTTTTGCTCCCTGTAATGAGCCCAAAACTTCATACAAGGAATAACTTGGATCAAGCATTCCGATCGATTTCGACGAATCTGAAAAACAGCGAACGCAAAGATTTAAAATATCATCTGATCCATTACCCACAATAATTTGATCGGGATGAACATTGTGTAAGTTGGCTATTGTTTCTCTTAAATCGCTTGATGACGAGTTAGGGTAACGATGAAGTTCGTTTACTTGAGTAACAATTAACTCAGATATTTTGGGGGTAGGGGGGTAGGGATTTTCATTTGTATTAAGCTTAATTATTCGTTCAGAAATAACGGGCTGTTTACCCGGGATGTAGGGTTTGTGCTTACAAATAGAGTGGGCGGTAAGGTCTTGAACTGACATTATTGGAAATTATTCGACTACAGCCTAATTGAATAAGATTTTCCATGCCCATCCAACTGTTCCATTTCAGAAAAAACTGTCACTGCCTTCTTTGCCCGGATCGCTGACTTCTTATCATACTGAATAAAACTCGAACGCCTTAAAAAATCTTGTAGTCTCAAACCCGAAGAAAATCTGGATGAACGGCCAGTTGGTAGCACATGACTTGGACCAGCAATAAAATCCCCCAAAGTAGTTGCGGTTTCATGACCTAGCAGAAATGCACCCGCCGTTGTTATATGGTCGGTTAAATAGCCAATGTGCTCATCTGCAACTTGAAGTTCTAAATGTTCGGGAGCAATGTAGTTAGCAACTTCTGAGATTCTCTTAAAGCTAGGAAGATAAATCGACATGAAACCTCGCTCTAAAACACCAGCAACCGCTTGCTTATGGGTAAGATCCTGAAGTTGAGTTTTTATTTCAGAAACGATCTTATCAAAGTGGCTCTTTTCCGAAAAAAGTAAGAATATTTTTTCCTTTCCAGATCCATGTTCAGCTTGGGATAAGAGGGCAGCAGCTACAAAAGCGGGATTAGATGAAGAATCTGCGATAATCATTACCTCGCTCGGACCCGGTAACAGGTCAATTCCAACTATACCAAAAACTTGCCTCTTCGCTTCGTTAACAAATGCATTCCCGGGTCCATAAATTTTATCAACTGCAGGAATTGTATCTGTACCATAAGCTAATGCACCAATTGCTTGTGCCCCCCCCACTTTATAAATTTCATCGACTCCAAGCAGTTCTAAAGCGGCAAGCATTTGAGGTGCAATTTTACCCTCTGAATCTGGCGGAGTAACCACCGCAATCTCTTTTACTTTTGCAACATTTGCAATTGTAACTGTCATAATAACAGTTGAGATTAACGGAACATTTCCCCCGGGCACATAAATTCCAACTCGATTAATGGGATAAAATTTTTCGCCTACTTTTGCTCCATGATTATTAGATGTGCTCCAATTTTCTGGAATACTTCTTTCATGAAACAAAGAAACATTTTCGATCGCTTCTAATATACTTTCTCGCTCTAAAACGGTGAGTTTTGACTTTGCCTCTTCTAACTCGTTTTTTGTTACCTTAATTTCATTCTGACTAAGTTTTGCATGATCGTATTTGAGAGTTTTTTCAAGCATCGCGGTATCACCGCTTTTGCGAATTTCATGTAATATTTCCGAAACTGTGTCCTTGACGGTTTGATCAGTTTGCGACGCTGTGCAAAACTCTGTAAGACGATCTTCAAGATCGCTCACATCATTCAAAAAACTAGTAATCATTTAGGTGAGATTTAAGTTTATTCCCACTCAATAGTGCTAGGTGGTTTTGAACTAATATCATATACCACTCGATTGGCACCCTTTACCTCATTGATAATTCGATTTGAAACTTTTCTTAAAAGTTTATCTGGTAATTCAGCCCAATCTGCTGTCATTGCATCGCTACTAGTAACTGCTCGAAGAGAAATCACGTTTTCATAAGTTCTCTCATCTCCCATTACTCCGACACTCCGAACGGGAAGAAAAACACAAAATGCCTGCCAAAGTTTATGATACCAACCCGAGCTATGCAGTTCATCAATAAAGATGGAATCCGCTTCTCTTAAAACCCTAAGATTATTTGAATTGATCGACCCTACTACCCTTACTCCTAAGCCGGGCCCCGGAAAAGGATGTCGCATGAGAACATTTTCAGTCAAACCAAGAGCACGACCCAGATTACGAACTTCGTCTTTGAACAATTCCCTTAAGGGCTCAAGTAAGGACAATTTCATTTTCTTTGGCAATCCACCTACATTGTGGTGACTCTTGATCAATGATGCAGGATTACCGGCAATGGGAACACTTTCAATCACATCTGGGTATAAGGTACCTTGGGCCAAAAAATCGACATCTCCTAGCTTCTTCACTTCCTTATCAAAGACTTCGATGAAAGTTTTGCCTATAATTTTCCGCTTCTTTTCAGGATCAGTAACTCCCTTGAGCTTCTTCAGAAACAAACTACCGGCCAGAGCAACTTTGAGCTTACCGGGTATGTGATTTTTGAAAAGTTTCTTAACTTGGTCCCTTTCATTTAATCTGAGTAATCCATTATCAACAAAAATACAGGTAAGTTGATCCCCTATCGCACGATGAATAAGAGCAGCTGCAACAGACGAATCAACTCCTCCGCTAAGGCCAAGAATAACTTTTTTGTTTCCAACTTTATTTTTTATTTCGTCAATCGCACTTTGAGTAAAATCCTCCATATCCCAATCGCATTTACACTTACAGATTGTAACAAGAAAGTTTCTAATAATTTCATTTCCCTTCTCTGAATGCTCTACTTCAGGGTGAAATTGCAAACCATAAAACTTTCTAGTCGGATCTTCGATAGAGGCAAAGTTCGAATTCTCAGTTTGAGCTAAAGCCTTAAAACCCCTAGGCATTTTTACTAGGCAATCGCCATGGGAATTCCAAACCGTGAGTTGAGTTGGCAAATCCTTGAATAATAAACCCTTCCTCAACACCTTCAATTTTCCTCTGCCGTATTCTCGATGATTACTGTTTTTAACCACACCTCCCAGCATTTTTCCCATTAATTGTAGCCCATAACAAATTCCTAATATGGGAATTCCTAATGAAAATATTTCCGCTTTAGGCTTGGGTGAGCCTTTTGCCAAAACGCTTGCAGGTCCACCAGATAAAACAATACCAACCGGTCTTAGCTTTTTAATGTCTCCAATCTTAGTATTAAAAGGTAGTACCTTTGAATAAACATTTGCCTCACGTATTCGTCTCGCAATTACTTGAGTATATTGGGAACCAAAATCTAGAACTATGATTGTTTGTGGCATAAGGAGGTCTTAAATAGTCATAACGAATGAAATATAAAACATACGAAGCAAAATAATTATAAAAAAGGATAAGCACACCTTTTAGCAACACAAACTTACATATGAAGTCTGAAGAGGTAGAACCTATGAAATAGAGTTCTACAAATCGAAAAATGTTATTTAATCAGGTTTTTTTTCAGCTGTCTTCTTTTCTTCTACAACTTGATCTTCTTCCTTATCTTTCGATTCTGGTAAATCAATTGTGGATGCTTCTTCTGATGGCTCAACCGTTGTGGGAGTAGTATCTTCTTCTACAACTGCAGACTCAACTGCTTGTTCGCTAGTTTCGGGGGAATTTTCTTCTTTAGAGGACTCTTCTTCTTTCTCTTCTGGCTTGGTCTTAGTTTTTTTAGCTGCACGCTTCTTCTTAGGTTTCTTCTTTTGTATTTCTTCTACAAATTCGATGATAGCCATGTCTGCGGCATCACCCAAGCGAGGAATCGCCAACTTATAAATTCTTGTGTAACCGCCGTTTCGTCCTGAAAATTGTTCCACCAATTCATCAAAAAGCTTTTTAACGGCTGTCTTACTTCTTAATCGTGCGATAGCTTGTCTACGAAAATGAACCTTTTTGGCTGCATCGTCAGAAGCATGTGCTTTCTTTGCTAAAGTAATTGCTTTTTCAATTGAAGGACGTAGGGCACGTGCTTTTGCAAGAGTTGTCTTAATCCGCCCATTATCAATGAGCGAACAAGATAAGTTGGCAATCAAGGAAATTCTATGGGCTGTTTTTACCCCTAGAAGATGATTGTGTTTTCTATGTCTCATCTTGTTAAATTATAATAGGTTATTAATTGGCAATTGTTTCTAGTAAGCGACTTTCGAATTTCATTCCAAGCGATAAGCCAAGCTGTTCGAGTTTGGCTTTAATTTCGTTCAGAGATTTTTTTCCAAAGTTGCGATATTTAAGCATTTCTGGTTCAGATTTAGTAGCAAGTTCTCCAACAGTTACAATATTTGCATTGTTCAGACAGTTGGCTGCACGAACTGAAAGTTCAATTTCGTTAACGCTCATCCCGAGAAGATTCTTTAAACGATTCTGTTCTTCGCTTACTTCCTTGGTGTGACTTTCAAATTCAATCTGCTCTTCACTGATTTGATCGAATACATCTAAATGATGTCGAAGTATTGCAGCAGATTGTTTAAGAGCATCATCAGGCGTAATTCTACCGTCAGTATTTACTTCCAAAATAAGTTTATCGTAATCCGTCATTTGACCAACACGAGTGTTTTGAACATCGTATTTAACAAGTTTGACTGGACTAAAAAGAGCATCAACATTAATCATTCCAATAGGCTGACCTTCAATTTTACTGTCTTCACCAAGGCAAAAACCACGCCCCACTGAAACAATCATTTCGGCCAAAATGTTTTTCTTACGATCGGTAGTAAGAATCAACTGTTCGGGATTAATAATTTCTATACCTTCCATTGGCGAGATATCACCCGCTGTAATTTCACCTTCCTTCTCGACATCAAGTGTTAGGGTAACGGGGTCTGCTTTGTGACTAACAATAAGAATCTTTTTAAGATTTAACACAATATCTGTTACATCTTCAACAATACCATCCACGCTTTGAAACTCGTGTTGAACACCTTCTAGTTTAATAGAAGAAATAGCGGCACCTTCAATTGAACTTAGTAATACTCTACGAAAGGCATTTCCAATGGTGTGACCGTATCCTGATTCAAATGGGTCTGCAATGAACTTAGCGTATTTATCTGTCGCGGTTTCCTCTTCTTTAATAAGACGGTTAGGTAATTCAAACTTTCCAAGTTTTGTTGCCATGATAATTTTGGGGTTAAATATGTAAAAAAATAAGATTAACGACTATAAAATTCAACTACCAGTTGAACATTAATACTTTGTTCGAGTTCATCAGATTGCGGGAGACGAGTTACCGTCCCTTGAAGGGAATCTACATTGACTTCGACCCAAGGTGGAGAAGGATGGTATTGAGAACCTTCTAGATTTTGGGTTGCAACTTGTCGTGAAGATGTCTTTTCACGAACTCCAATTACATCACCGGCAGCAACAAAATAGCTAGGTATATCCACTTTTTTACCATTCACTAAAAGGTGCCCATGATTAACAAACTGCCTTGCTGCCTGTCTGGTCTTAGCAAAACCTAGTCGGTAGACTACATTATCCAATCGTGTTTCTAGCATTGTGAGAAAAGCTTCACCGGTTACGCCCTTCTTACTTTTCGCACGTTCAAACATATTGCGAAATTGCTTCTCCGTTAAGCCATACATCATCCTCAGCTTTTGCTTTTCAATCAAACCTTGGCCATAATCACTGACTTTTCTGCGAAAAGAAGGACCATGCTGCCCAGGAGGGTAGGCTCTTCTTTCGAAGGCTTTATTAGCAGGGAACAACGCCATTCCAAATCGGCGATTAATTCTTGTAGTTGGACCGGTATATCGAGACATAATAAAATTTTGTTAGATAAAACTGTTAATTAATTTTAAACTCTTCTTCTCTTAGGTGCTCGGCACCCGTTGTGGGGAACTGGAGTAACATCGAGAATAGAAGAAACACTGAAACCAAGACTCTGTAGGGCTCGAATTGCAGAATCACGACCCATCCCAGGTCCTTTTACCTTAACTAAAACCTCTTTCATACCATGGGACATTGCTACTTTTCCGGCGTCTTGAGTAACTACTTGAGCAGCGTAAGCTGTGGATTTTCTGGACCCGCGGAAATTACATTTACCAGAACTAGACCATGAAATTACATTGCCCTTCATGTCGGTAAAAGAAACTTTTGTATTATTAAAAGTAGCGACTACATAACAAATTCCGGAGGTAATATTCTTGCTGCCTTTAGCCTTTCGAATTTTAACCTGTTCAATATTGGCACCAAGTAAGTCTGCTGCTGTCTCTTCCTTCTTTTCTGTTTTCTCTGCTTTCTCGGGATTATCAGAAGTGCTTACCTCAGGACTCTTTTCCGCTTTTGGTTCGTCAACCTTCTTAACTTGATCAGTTTTGACTGCATCATCTACAGTTTCAACTGGTTTATCTTTTTTTTCTTCTTCGCTCATTGTAAAAAAATTATGCTTTTCTAACCACACCTACGGTTTTACGCCCACCTTTTCGAGTACGAGCATTTGTAATAGTTCTTTGTCCTCTAACTGGTAAACCGCGTTGATGCCTCAAACCTCGATAGCAACGAATACTTTGTAAACGCTTGAGATTGTTGGTAACTGCACGACGTAAATCACCCTCAACCATAATTTTTTGATCGATGATGTAATTACTAATAAGACTGATCTCTTGCTCGTTAAGTTCCTGAGTTCGACGATCAGGGTCGATCCCGGTGACCTCAAGTATCTTTTTAGCACGGGTTGGACCGACGCCATAAATGTATCTCAAAGAAAATTCAATTTTCTTTCTATTTGGAATATCTACTCCGAGCAATCTAGCCATAATATTATATCTGTTGAGGTTAAATTTTTTTGATCAAGTACTCTTTAATATGAACCCGACGAGTCCAAGTAAGAATAATGCTATTGCGATAAAAATTAAAGGGCGCCATTGCGCTTCAAAGTCTTTCAGTTCAAGGGATTCTATTCCCTGACTGTTGCTCGATGATCTTCCACGAATTCGTCCCTTGCGAAGGAAGCCATCGTAATGTCTTTGCAGAAGAAATGTTTCAAGTTGGCGCATCGTATCTAACACAACGCCCACAATAATAAGCATTCCAGTACCGCCAAAAAAGGTCGCTACATTATATGAAACATTCGCCGTTTTAAAAATAAAATCCGGGAAGACTGCAATGGCGGTCAAGAATATAGCACCCGCTAATGTCAACCGAGTCATTACGAAATCTAGAAAACGAGCGGTATGCTCACCTGGGCGAACACCAGGAACATATCCACCATTCTTTTTCAGATCATCGGCAATTTGAACGGGTTTAAACATTATAGATACCCAAAAATAACTAAATACGAGAATTAAACCACCATATACAATGTAGTAAAACCAACCGCGACTTGCGAAAACATTTGCAAGATCAATTGCCCAATTAGTTTCTGAAGGGGAATCTGCTATTGCTGCTCCTAGTGTACGAAGCAATTGGGCAGGAAACATCAGAATGGCACTTGCAAAAATTACAGGCATTACTCCTGCATAATTCACCTTAAGTGGGAGGAAAGAGCTCTGTCCCCCGAAAACCTTTCGTCCTACCATTCTTTTGGCATACTGAACAGGAATTTTACGCTGGGCTTGTGTAACTGCGATAATACCACCAACAACAACTAGAAAGAGACCCACCATTAGCAGGGCTTTTACGATCACCATATTGTCACCAGCAGGAGCTAAAAATATAAGAGCATAAGCGTCAGCGAGGGCTTTGGGAAGATCAGATAAAATTCCTACGGTTATTAATAAAGAAATTCCATTTCCAATACCACGCTGTGTTATCTGTTCCCCTAACCACATCAAAATTAAGGACCCAGTTGTAAGGAAAATAATTGTAGTAATTAAAAATATGGAAGGAGAGGTAGCCACAACTATTGCACCGAGCGGTTTTCCATCTAAACCGATTTCGGCAGGATTGAAGCCTTGAATAAGACTGCCCGGACTATCTCGTAGAGCTAATGCCAGTAATCCACCCTGTATAAGACAAATTACTATTGTTAGATATCTCGTATATTGAGATATCTTTTGCCTACCCGGTTCACCTTCCTGCTGAAGTCTTGCTAATTGTGGGAAAACAGCACCCATCAATTGCATTATGATAGATGCACTGATGTAGGGCATTATTCCTAAGGCAAATAGGGCACCATTAAGTAATGCCCCACCAGTAAACATATTGTAAAACCCAAGAATGTCGTTACCTTCAGTCTCACTCCTTGATTGCTCTCTTAGTTCAAAAAACTCCTTAATTGGAGAAGGATCAACACCGGGCAGAGGGATATTTGCCCCAACGCGAGCAATAAAAAGAAGAGCCAGGGTGAAGAAAATCTTCTGCCTTAGTTCAGGAATTTTTAAACAATTTGTAAATGCTGAAAGCATGCTCGCAATAGAAAGTTAAAATTATTCGGATACGGTGCCGCCTGCAGCTACAATTTTATCTTTTGCGGACTTGGATATCTGGTCCACTTTAACGATAAAAGCTTTCTTAACATCACCAGTCCCAAGAAGCTTAACAACAGTAGAATTAGATCTAATCAAACCTGCATTTATGAGGGATTCGAGATCTACCTTGTCCGAAGATAACTTTTCTAACTCATTTAAGTTCACTATCGCACACGGTGTTTGGAACCTAGTACGATTGAAACCTCTTTGGGGAAGTTTTCTAAAAAGTGGCATCTGTCCACCTTCAAAGCCAGCTCTTAAAGAGTAGCCTGAACGCGCACCTGCACCTTTGTGCCCACGACCAGAAGTTTTTCCGTGACCATTTCCATGGCCTCTGCCTATGCACCTTTTCTTGCGATTTGCTCCAGCTGGAATTTCATTTTCTTTCATGATATTATAAAATTTAGGCAGAAACTTCAGTTGTTTCAGGAACGGCAACTGGTAAAGGCTTGGGAGTTTCCATGTAAGAGGGGCCCTTAACTTCTTCACCTCGGATGTTAGAAATTGTTTTGGGTGTTCTAAGCTGAAGTAGTCCATTCATAGTTGCAGAAACTACTGACAATTGATTGTTAGATCCGAGTGACTTAGAGAGAATGTTTTTTACACCTGCAGCTTCAAGAACAGCTCTCACCCCTCCGCCAGCGATAATACCAGTTCCCTGACGTGCTGGTTTTAACAACACCTTCCCTCCATCATAAATTCCTACGATCTGATGCGGTACAGTATCACCATAAACTGCAACATTCTTCATCGCTTTTTTAGCCTTATCAGTTCCCTTGCGAATTGCATCAGGAACCATCTGTGCCTTACCGTAGCCAAAACCAACTTTTCCTTTTTGGTCGCCTACTACAACAAGGGCAGCAAAACTAAAACGTCGTCCACCTTTAACTACTTTAGCACAACGATTAATGTGAACCACTTTCTCAAAAAGTTCAGGTTCATCCTTGTTTACTTCAGGTAATTTCTTATTTCTTCGATTCGGTTTACTCATGGTAATTTAAAATTTTAATCCTTGTTCGCGTATTGCATCTGCAAACGCTTTTACGCACCCGTGATACTTCCGACCGGAACGGTCAAAGACAATTGATTTGTAGCCCTTTGCTTTAATTTGTTCGCCAACGGCAACTCCAAGTTTTTGGGCTCCTGCCACATTGGGTAGTAAGTCCTTGAAGTCGGAATGGGTAGTCGCAACACCAAGAACAGTGTGACCTAATTCATCGTCAATACACTGGGCATGAATGTTTTTGTTTGTAAACCTAACAGCAACGCGAGGTCTTTCGGCTGTACCGTTTACCTTTTTACGTATTCGCCAACGACGTTTCTGTGCTAATTCTTTTTTCTTTGAAAGTTTCATTATACTAATTAAGCAGATTTTTTACCTTCTTTTCGACGAACATATTCACCGAGTATTCGAACGCCCTTACCTTTATAAGGCTCGACAGGATAATAACTTTTGATTTCAGCAGCAACTTGTCCCACTTTCTGTTTATCGGCACCTTCAACAAGGATTTTTACATTGTCCGAAACTGTTACAGTAACACCTTCGGGAATATCGTGTAAGATTGGGTGCGAGTATCCGAGTTCCAAATCAATCTTTGTACCCTTCACTGTTGCTCGAAAACCTACACCCTCAATCAGTAGGTTTTTACTGTAAGGTTTATTCACACCTTGCACCATATTTGCAATGATAGAACGTACAGTGCCATAATTAGCTTGGGCAGATCGTGAACTGTCAGTTGGTTTGATGACTACTGTGTCTTCATTCTTTGTAATTTGTGCTAAGGGTGAAAACTCCTGAGTGATGTCACCCTTTGGACCCTTCACGCGGACACTTTGGCCGTCAATTGTTACATCGACACCGGACGGGATTACTACGGGAACTTTTCCTATTCTGCTCATGGGGAATTATAAATAAATGTTACCAAACGCTACAGAGGATTTCACCTCCGAGCTTATTTTTTCTTGCTGTCTTGTCGTCGATGATGCCGCTCGGAGTACTCAGGATAGAAATACCTAATCCACCAAGCACACGGGGTATTTCTCGATACCCACAATAAGTACGCCTTCCCGGTGTACTTACTCTATTAATTCCTCTTATGGCATGCTGACCATCAACATACTTCAATGTAATTTGAATATTCTTGTGACCATTTTCAGCAGATTGTTCATCACAATTTGCAACAAAGCCACGAGATTTGAGAATTTTTGCAATCCCAACGCGAAGGTTTGAATGAGGGTAGGAGCATGTACTCTTTCCAGCACTACCTGCGTTTCGTATTACGGTTATAAAATCGCCTATTGTATCGTGAACTGACATAATTTTTAGGGTTAGATAAGATCTACCAAGATGCTTTAATTACACCTGGTATTTTGCCCTGGAGAGCAAGCTCACGAAATGAAATTCTAGAGAGTCCAAATTTGCGAATCGTGGCGCGGGGACGCCCCGTTAGTGTACATCGATTAACTAAACGAACAGGAGAAGAGTTTTTAGGTAATTTTGTAAGCTTTGCTTGGGCTTTGTAAAAATCCTCTTCTGAAGTTTCAGGGTTAGATAAAATATTTTTAAGCGCAGTCCGTTTTGATGCATATTGTGCAACAAGTCTCTCGCGCTTTTTATTTCTGTGAATAACTGATTTCTTGGCCATGATAAAAGTGTTTAAGCAGCTTCCTGCTGATTTGATGAGTCTGAAGAATTCTTGCGAAACGGCATTCCGAGTAATTTGAGAAGTTCACTACCATCTGCGTCATTATTGGCAGAGGTTACAATTGAAATATCTAATCCTGTATTAGTTCGTTGGCGTTCCACATTTATTTCAGGAAAAATACTGTGGTCTATTATTCCCAAGGTGTAATTACCAGAACCATCAAGCTTAGCGGGGACACCACGGAAGTCACGGATATTAGGTAGCGAAATAGCAATTAAGCGTAATAGAAAATCCCACATTACATTACCACGCAATGTAACCTTAATTCCAACTGGCATGCCCTCTCTTAACTTAAAATTAGAAACACTCATTTTGGCACGAATAACGATTGGTGCTTGGCCCGACAACGCCGTCATGTCCTTTCTAAGTTCTTCAATTCCATTTTTATCAAGTTCAGCACCGAAAGAACTATTAAGTACTACTTTTTCGATCTTTGGCACTTGATGTACATTCTTCAGTCCACGGCTTTTTAGTAAAGCTGGTGCAACTTCGTCTATATAAATTTTTTTTAGTTCAGGTATATTCATGAATCAATAATTCAGTATTTATGCTACAAAGTATTACTTGTTTTTGGAGTCGGTTCTGCGAACATTCGAAAAATGCAAAGAAGCCTCTCTTTCGATAATAGCACCTTGTGGATTATCTTGAGTTTTTTTCTCATGTTTTTTGATCATATTCACGCCCTCCACAATTACTCGGTTTTTTTCCCGAAGCATTTGTAAGATTTTGCCTTTGTTGCCTTTATGATCTCCAGATATGACGACAACTTCGTCCCCTTTTTTAAGTTTGTTTGCCATAATTAAAGTACCTCAGGGGCTAATGAAATTATTTTCATATATTTTTGCCTTAGTTCTCGTGCAACTGGTCCAAATATTCGAGTTCCCTTAGGAGTTCCATCATTATTAACGATGACAACTGCGTTTTCATCAAAGCGTAAATAGCTACCATCTCTTCTGCGGACCGCTGTTTTGGTTCGCACGACAAGAGCACGAACTACAGTCCCTTTTTTAACTGCAGAATCGGTTGTACATTCCTTGACATGACAAACAATAATATCGCCGATAGATGCAGTTTTTTTGTTTTGGCCTATTCGTCTAATCATGCGAACTTTTTTGGCACCTGTGTTATCTGCTACTTCTAGCCTACTCAGTAATTGTATCATGGCTAAATTATGCTACGGGGGCTTTTTCTAATACTTCAAGAACACGCCATCTCTTTAACTTACTCATTGGTCTTGTTACAATGATCTTAATCTTATCACCAACGGATGTGATGTTTTCTTCATCATGTACATGGACAGTTGTTTTTCTACGAATTTCCTTTTTATAAAGCGGGTGAGGAGTTTTGTATTCATAAACAACCTTTATGGATTTATCTCCAGTCTTTGCACGGACAAAACCGATCAATTCCTTACGATTATTTCTAACATCTTCTGTGGTCATAAAATTGTGTGTTTAAGCAGATTGTGCTTTATTAGCCGAAAGGGTGGTTAAAATTTTGGCCCTATCTCTACGGATGCTTTTAATCAAGTGTGGTTTTTCAACTTGACCGGTTTGCTTCCTGATTTGGAGTTGTAGGAGTTCTTCTCCTAATTCTCGAAACTTCTTATTAAGTTCCGTTACTGTTAATTCTTTGATTTCTGAGATTTTCATTGTCCAAATATTAGAATGATTGTTGACGCTGAACCAATCGACAACGAAATGGTAATTTAGCATCGGCTAGTCCCAAAGCTTCTCGAGCGAGTGTAAGAGAACAACCTGCAATTTCAAAAAGAACATGACCAGGTTTTACAACTGCAACCCAATGATCTACAGGACCCTTACCCTTACCTTGACGAGTTTCAGCGGGCTTCTTAGTAACTGGCTTGTGGGGAAACACACGAATCCAAACTTTGCCCTTTCTCTTTAAATGACGATTAATCGACACACGAGCAGCTTCAATTTGATTGGATGTCATCCTACCACGGGAAAGAGATTGGATACCAAACTCACCAAAAGAAACTTTATTGCCTTTGGAAGCGGTGCCACGGACACGACCCTTGAAAACTTTTCTAAACTTAGTACGGGATGGAAGTAATTTTGGCATAACTTACAATATTAGAAAATTTTGTCTTCGTCCTTAAGGCAGATCCAACATTTGATCCCAATGATACCGTAGACAGTATTAGCTTCAACAAGACCGTAATCAATATTTTCACGAAGGGTGTGAAGTGGAACTCTTCCCTCTCGTGTCTGTTCGGTTCTTGCAATGTCTGCACCACCAAGTCGACCAGCGCATTGGATTCGGATGCCTTCAGCACCCATTGACATGGTTGTTTGAACTGCTTTTTTCATGGCACGACGGAATGCAATCCTACGCTCCAATTGTAATGCTACATTTTCTGCAACGAGTGAAGCAACTAGATCAGGTTTTTTTATTTCCTGTATCTCAAGACGGATGTCCTTGCTGATTGTACGATTTAAGGAGTCTCGTAAAGTATCTAGCTCCTGGCCTTTTCGGCCTATTACGATACCTGGGCGTGCAGTCCAAATTGTGACCCTGGTTCGTGTAGAAGCTCTTTCGATGACTACTCTAGGGACTGAAGCAAAACGAAGTTTCTTTTTGAGAAACCCACGAATTAAATTATCTTCCTCTAGAAACTTTGAATAATCATGTTTGTTCGCGTACCATCGAGCACTCCAGTTGCGCCTGACACCTAAACGAAAACCTATTGGATTTACTTTTTGTCCCATAATAATTAAGCTTCGTCTGTTAAAACAATGTAGAGATGACTCATTCTCTTTTTGTAAGGATGTGATGAACCACGTGCACAAGGTCTAAATCTTTTGAGTGCAGGTCCTTCTTCAACAATTGCTTTACTAATAATTAAATCGTCAGCATTCAAATTAGAGTTATTTTCAGCATTTGCCATTGCGGATTTTAAAGTTTTGTCGAGCATACGAGCTGCTTTTCGAGGAATATACTTAAGCAGGGAAACTGCCTCTGTTGCTTTCTTTCCGGGTAAAATACGAGCCACTTCTCGAGCCTTCTTGGGAGAAATTCTCATGTATTTAGAATATGATTTTACTTCCATGATTTATTTCTGAGTGTGGGGATTGTGAGATTTAAATGTACGAGTGGCAGAAAACTCACCTAATTTATGGCCTACCATATTTTCAGTAACATAAACTGGTAAAAAACTTTTACCATTGTGAACTGTAAAATTGAGTCCGACAAAATCTGGAGTGATTGTCGATCTTCTAGACCAAGTCTTTATGGGTTTACGGTCACCTGCATTTTGTGCAGTGATAACTTTCTTCATTAAGCCTGGCTCTACAAAGAATCCTTTTTTAATTGAACGTGTCATAACAAAATTTCTATGTGTAAAATATTACTTAACTCTTCTGCCATTTCGGCGAACAAGAATTTGTGAATTCGAGAGTTTGGATTTTTTTCTTGTTGGAAAACCTTTAGATAATTGACCCCAAGGTGAACTCGGGTGACCACCTCCTGATGTTCTTCCTTCACCACCACCCATGGGGTGATCGACAGGATTCATAGCTACACCACGCACTCGGGGACGACGACCTTTCCAGCGATTACGACCTGCTTTTCCAATAGTCGCCTTTTGGTGACTTGAGTTACCAACCGAACCAATGGTTGCTCTACAAACCTCTTTAACCAGACGAATCTCTCCACTTGGCATCTTCAAGGAGGCGTGGTTACCATCAACAGAAATCAAGCGAACCTCACAGCCAGCAGACCTTGCCAATTTGGCACCAGCACCTGGTAACATTTCAACACAATGAACTCTTGTACCTAAAGGGATTAAATTTAATGGTAACGCATTGCCGGGTTTAAAATCGACTTTTTCATTTGAGCTAACCAAAATGTCCCCTACAACAACAGTGGAAGGAGCTAAAATATAGGACTTTTCTCCATCTGGATATTCAAGCAAAGCTAAGTGGGCAGTACGATTAGGATCATACTCTAGGGCAATGACTTTTGCCTCGTCGTTTAATCGTTGCCTTCTAAAGTCAATTTGACGGTAAAGCCTTTTGTGTCCGCCCCCACGACGTCTCGAGGTAATACGACCGTAAGCATTTCGACCTTTCTTGCGGTGAACACCTTTAGTTAAAGAACGTTCCGGTCTTTTAGTATCAAGATCGACTTTGTTTTTGAGAAAAAATCTTCCTGAAGGAGTGACTGGTTTTTGTTGTAGAATTGGCATGGTATTATTCTCCTATGCTAGGTCGATGCTATCACCCGACTTTAAGGTTACAATTGCTTTCTTCATACCACTCTTGAAACCAAGTTTATTACGACGAGCGCGGTCTCTTTTAGCTTTGGGTTTAACAACTAAAGAATTTACTTTTAAAACTTTCACGCTAAATGTCTTTTCTACTGCATCTTTGACATTAGACTTACTTGCGAAACTAGACACAGAAAATACATACTTGTTAAGGTTGGCCGAAAGCATAGTTGCCTTTTCGGTAAGCAATGCTTCTTTTAATATAGTTACTGATTCTTTCATTATTTAGTCTCCTCCTTACCGAATTTAGCTAATAAAACATCCAAGCCTTTGAGGCTCATAACTATTTGATCAGTTTGCACAATATCAAGGGGACTTAAATCTTGTGCACGACCTAATCGTGCAGTTGACAAATTCCTAGCCGCTAGTGCAAACTTGTCCTCGAATGAATCACCAATTACTAACACTTTTTTAGAACTTGGCGCGATAGTTCCAATTAAGCCTTTGAAAAGTTTAGTTTTAGGTTCTGCAACTGACCAATCTTCAATTAAATAAATATTCTCGGAATTAGCTTGATCTATTAAAGCCCGCTCCATTGCAAGACGTTTAATTTTCTTGTTCAACTTTTGATTGTAAGATCTTGGTCTTGGTCCAAATGCCACACCGCCTCCGCGACGTTGAATCGCATTTTTATCTCCTGCACGTCCAACACCTAAACCTTTTTGACGGTAAATTTTCTTACCCGAACCATTAACTTCTGAACGTACTTTAGTCGATGCATTTCCTTGGCGGTTATTTGCATGTACTGCAATTATTGCCTGCCTTAGGGCGTCGACGCCTTTTCCTTCTTCTAGAGTAGGGAAACTTTTGATATCAACATCCCCACTAGGAGAACCATCCGCTTTAAATAATTTAAATTTCATGACAAATAATAGTTTAGTTTTTAGACTTCTTTGCCACGCGAAGAGTTAAAATTGAACCCTTGTGTCCAGGTACGCTTCCCTTAATTAAAACTAAATTTTTCTCCGGTAGCACCTTAACAACTTGTAAATTCTGAGTAGTACGACTGACATCACCCATGTGACCTGGCATTTTCTTATTTTTGAAAATGCGTCCTGGCCACTGACAGAGACCGTAAGAACCGCCTCGTCGATGAAACATAGAACCATGAGAAGCAGGGCCACCTGCAAAGTTCCAGCGCTTTACAACACCCTGAAAGCCCTTACCCTTAGTTTTCGAAACTACATCCACCATCTTAATTTCTTTGAAATCTTCGACAGTAATGACATTCCCCTGCTTGAAATCGTGATCGTCAGATAAGCGAATCTCTTGAGAGATTTGCTGCGCACTTACATTTGCTTTTTTAGCATGACCTTTTTTACAGGAATTCGCCTTGTTGGGCGATTTCCCGTTAGGGTTGAAGCCAATTTGAATAGCAGAGTAACCATCTTTGTCCCCAGTCTTAACTTGTAAGACAGGGCAAGGACCCGCTTCAATTATCGTTACAGGGACAAGATTATTGTCCGCATCATACACTTGGCTCATGCCAAGTTTTTTTCCTAGTAGTTCAAGTTTCATTCTTTAAGCGGCAGGCGGTTTTAACCATTTGAGACCTGCTTTAAAGGTTTAATTTTATAAAATAACCTATTTTATACGTTAATGTTAATTTCCACACCGGCGGGTAAATTGAGTTTTTTGAGTTCGTCCACTGTTTGAACAGTGGGCTCAATTATATCAATGAGTCTTTTGTGAGTTCTTAACTCAAATTGGTCCATTGATTTCTTATCGACATGAGGAGAACGATTGACTGTGTATCTTTCAATACGGGTAGGCATAGGAATTGGTCCAGCAACTCGTGCACCAGTTCTTTTAGCCGTATCAACAATGTCAATGGCAGACTGATCGATTACTCGATAGTCAAATCCGCGAAGTTTAATGCGTATGCGCTGTCCGTTCATCTATAAATTGAGTATATTATGTTCTTGCAGGTTCTCTGCTTAAAGTTTCGACAATTGATTGCACAAGACTTTGGGGTACTTGTTCAAAATGGGATGGTGTCATGGAATAATCTGCTCTACCTGAAGAAAGTGATCGCATATCAGTAGAATAACCAAACATGTTTTCAAGAGGTACAAATGCTTGTATAATGCAAGCATTTCCACGAGAATCCATACCTTGAATTTGTCCACGTCTGCGATTTAAATCACCCATCAGTTCTCCTTGGTAATCTTCTGGCGTGGATACTTCAACCTTCATGATGGGCTCAAGTAAAATGGGGTTAGCATTCTTCATCGCATCTTTAAATGCAAAAATACCAGCCATTTTAAAAGCCATTTCAGAGGAATCAACATCATGGAAAGAACCGTCTACAAGGGTAATTTTAAAATCAATTACTGGATACCCAGCAACTACACCTGAAAGTGCTGCCTCTTTAATACCATCGAAGGTAGGTTTAATAAATTCCTTAGGAATAGATCCACCCACAATTTTATTTACGAGTTCAACACCTTTACCCTTTTCAAGAGGTTCCATTTTAATAACTGCATGACCGTACTGACCACGACCGCCTGACTGACGAATAAATTTACCGTTTCCATCAGAAGGTTTGAGCATGGTTTCCCGATATGCAATTTGGGGCTTACCAGCATTTGCATCTACCTTAAACTCACGAAACAGACGATCACGAATGATTTCAAGATGAAGTTCGCCCATACCGGAAATAATCGTTTGCCCAGTTTCTTCATTCGTAGAAAGCCCGAAAGTAGGATCCTCTTCCGCAAGTCTTTGCAACCCAATTCCCATTCTTTCTTGATCTGCTTTGGTGGCAGGTTCGATCGACATGGAAATAACAGGTTCTGGAAAACTGGGTGGTTCCAATCTCAAATCCAAATCCTTATCCGCAAGAGTATCTCCTGTAACGACATCTTTAACACCAATAAGTGCACAAATATCACCTGAATATGCTACATCAATATCTTCACGGTCGTTTGCCTTCATAACCATAAGTCGGGAAACTCGTTCACTTTTACGAGTCCTAGGGTTGTAAAGACTGGAACCTTTTTTTAATGTTCCTTGATATATTCTATAAAATACTAATTTTCCAACATAAGGGTCGGACATTAACTTGAAAGCAAGTCCAGCAACTTTAGAACTGTCATTAGGAGTCACTTCTACTGCATTTTCATCTGAATCCTCACCCTTCATTGGGGGAAGATCGAGGGGACTGGGTAAATAGTCAACCACTGCATCCATGAGCATTTGAACGCCTTTGTTTTTAAATGCACTGCCAGGAATAACGCCAATAAATTTCAGGG
>JABGUO010000271.1 GCA_018646565.1 Opitutia bacterium
AAAGACTTAATGGTTTTGTCATATCGATAAATTATAAGTAGACCGATAAGCTTTCCAATGACAAATCTACATTCAATATTTTGGTTTCAGTTGAGAATCTATCTTTTTTTGATTCCCCTACTCGCCCTGGCTTCCTGTGGGGAAGAAATTTCCAGCGATAATAAACTCGTAACTCAAAAGAAAAGTTCAGCACAGAAAGATTTCAAAATTTTGATTCTAGGGGATTCTCTCACCGAAGGATACGGGGTCATGGAGAATGAAGCATATCCCTTTATTCTAGAAAAAAAGTTAAACCTCGATTCAGAGAGGAGTTTAAAAAGAAATTTTAGGGTTATTAATGGTGGAATAAGTGGAGCCACCACAAGTGGGGGGGTATCCCGAATTAATTGGCTATTACAATCAAATCCTGACTTTTTAATACTGGCACTGGGAGGAAACGATGGGTTGCGCGGAATTCCAATCGAAAAAATTAAAGAAAACCTGATCAAAGTAGTAGTCGCCGCCCAAAGTAATAATATCCCCATTTTATTAGCCGGCATGAAAATTCCGCCCAATTATGGAATTGAATACAGTGAGTCATTTACGAATTTATATTCTCAGATTTCTAAGGAGTATAATATTTCAATGATTCCTTTTTTACTCCAAGGCGTGGGGGGAGATCCAAGCATGAATCTCCCTGACCGAATCCACCCCAATCCGAAAGGCCATGAAATCATTGCCGAAACTGTCCACCAATATTTGATCCAAGAACTTTTCACTACTCAATGAACTCCATTATTTCACTCCGCAAGATCTCGAAAACTTACTTTCAGGGCAGTCAAAAGATTGAAGTTTTAAAACAACTCAATCTCGAGATCGAATCAAACGAATGCGTCGCGATTCTGGGGCAAAGTGGGAGTGGAAAGTCGACCCTGCTCTCCCTCCTTGCCGGTTTGGATAATCCAGAAATCGGAACTGTTTCAATCTGCGGGCAGGATTTAGCTAAGCTTTCACAAGATCAATTAAGTCAGTTTCGTTCTAAAAACATGGGTATTGTATTTCAACAGTACCACCTAATGAACAACCTGACCGCTCTCGAGAATGTAGGGATTCCTCTCGAACTGCAGAAGGTCAATCATTTCGAATCAGCTGCGCGCGAAGCCTTAAAAATGGTGGGGCTATCCCATCGACTAGCTCATTTCCCCGCTCAATTATCGGGAGGAGAATGTCAACGAGTGGCAATTGCCCGGGCAATTATTAGCGAACCTAAACTCATACTCGCCGATGAACCATCGGGAAATTTGGATGATAAAACGGGCAAAGAAATAATGGATTTGCTCTTTCGACTCTGCCGAGATCGGGGGCAAACTTTGATACTGGTAACTCATAACCACGAATTAGCTAAAGCCTGCGATCGAACTTTAATTCTTAAAGCAGGAAAATTTCAAGCCATCAAATAATGGGGTTCGCTCTTCGTAATGCCTGGCGGGAGATTCGTAATAATCGCCCATTTTGTATCTTTTACATCGTCAATCTGACCCTCGGCTTGATTGGTTTTATCAGTGTGGATTCTTTTAAGCAGACACTGGATCAAAAAGTGG
The DNA here is from genome assembly GCA_018646565.1 of Opitutia bacterium. GTDB lineage: Bacteria > Verrucomicrobiota > Verrucomicrobiia > Opitutales > Seribacteraceae > Seribacter. The sequence goes on from JABGUO010000271.1 coordinate 1,581, forward strand.
AAGCAGAATCAAAGGAGTTACTGGGTGCGGATTTAGCAATTCGTGCACGCAGGGAAATAACTACGGAGGAACTTGCCGCTGTTCGTAATTTGTTGCCTTCCAACAGCAAGGAAATTGAAGCAGTCGATTTTTTCTCAATGGCAGCAGGTCCAACCGGAAGTAGCAGGTTGGTCAAAATAATAGCATTTGATCAGGGATTCCCCTTCTACGGAAAAATAGAAACGAACCTACGGGGTCCTATTACTGGAGAAGAGAAAAACCTAATTCATGAACGTCCTTTCGTATGGATATACCCGGAATTACGAGGACAACTCAACATTGACTTAGGAGAAGAATTAAAGATCGGAGAAACTAAATTTATCGTTTCCGATCTGATCAAAGAAGATACAGGCTTAAGCTTCCAACCGGCAGAATTAGCCCCCAAAGTATTTATCAGTAAAAAATTCCTCGAAAAAACGAAACTCTTAACCACTGGGAACACGGCGTTTCGAAATCATCTTTTTAAACTTCCTCTTGATGCGGATTTAGAAAAAATCACCAATGCCATTACCGCGGCACTGCTCTCCCCCGAGGTCCGAGTGTATTCCCACCAAAGAGTGGGGAACCGGGCAGGTCGCCTGCTACGATATTTATCCGACTTCCTAGGGTTGGTTTCCCTCGTGGCCCTTTTTCTGGCAACCTTAGGAATTGGGTATCTCTACCAAGGATTTGTTAATAATCGAATTAAGGATGTTGCCATCCTTGTTTGCCTGGGAGCCAAAAAAGCCAACGCACTTCGTACCTACCTTATTCAATTATCAATTTTAGGAATCGCGGCCGCAATTCCAGCTATCGTGATTTGCCTGATCTCCATTCCGCTCCTCTCCCAGGCATTGAGTGGATTTATACCCATTGAATTGGACGCATCTCTCCACTTACCCAGTATACCATTAGCATTTGGAGTCGCCATCTTTGGGGGTTGGTTCCTGGCTCTGCCAAGCCTTCATAAAATCAGGCAACTTCATCCCGCTGAATTATTTCAGGAATCTGCCAATCCATCCCCCCTGTCATCCAAGTCCTCACTCTTATTTGCACTGCCTGGAGTTTTCGCCTTTTGGGGATTATGCCTACTCCAATCTGATTCTTCAAAATTAGCCAATATCTTTTTCCTCTCTCTCTTGGGTAGCATTATTGTGCTGTATTGTATTGGACATTGCAGTCTCTGGCTACTCGATCGTTTTTTCAGGAAATCAAGTCTTAATATACGATTGGCTGCCCGATCACTTACCCGCAATAAAAATAGTACAATAACCGGTTTTTTAACACTCGGCTTAGGCGTGCTGTTACTCAATTTAATCCCTCAGTTTCAATACAGCCTGGAACAGGAGATCGGTTCCAATACCGAGGAGAGTAAACTTCCCAAACTCTTCCTCTTTGATATCCAAGAAGATCAACTCGAAGAATTAAAACAGACCTTACAAAACAGCAAAAAGCCACTCCAAAACGTTACGCCCTGGATTCGTGGAAAACTGATCGAAGTAAAAGGGGAAAAATATGAAAATTTTGTGAAGCAGGATCGCGATTTTGAAAATCCCGGAGAACAAAGGAGAAATAATTTCCGCAATCGCAGTTTTAATCTCAGTTATCGAAACCATCTCCTTTCCAGCGAAGAAATATTGCGGGGGCGTATGGTAGCCATGCATTATGATGAAAACTCGAGTCGGCCCGCAGAGATTTCAATCGAACAGAAATATGCTGAATCTCTTGATTTAGACCTGGGAGATCAGATTAAAATTGAAGTGAGCGGGGTCGAAATAATGGCAGAGGTGGTTAATGTACGAAGGGTAAAATGGACTAGTTTTCAACCCAATTTCTTCGTCCAAATGCAACCGGGCGTTCTTGAAAATGCACCCAAAACTTTTATTGGTACGCTTCATGATTTAGACCAGGATGAAAAAAATGCAGTACAAGACTTGTTAGTTCAAAAATTTTCCACTATCTCCATTCTTGATGTGGAACGAACGGGGCGAAAAATTCTCGAAATCGTATCTCAAATGACTTGGGCACTACAAATCATGGCACTTCTTTCTATTCTTGCCGGTGTAGTCGTTCTCTATTCCCTGGCACGTGAAAAAGCCAGGCGTCAAAAGAGAGACATTAACTTACTCAAAATTTTAGGTGCCTCCTTCGATGACCTCAGAATGCAGGTACGAATAGAATTTGGACTCCTTGGCTTATCCGCTTCTGTATTAGGGGTTACCTTTTCTTCCTTCGTAAGTTTTATTTTCGCGGAATATATTTTTGATAAAGTATGGGCGTTCCAACTTTCACTTCCAATTGGTATTATCGTGGGGGTGGTCACTCTTTCAATTCTAACTGCAGAATGGGCCACCAAAAAAGTTCTGATGGAAAAACCATTATCAATACTCCAAGGAAACTAAGATCTTTTTAAACTTGTTTACTCAATTCATTCTCCCCCATAGTAAGAGTCACTCTACATAATGAAAAAAGGAAGCGTTCAACAAAAAAAGACATTTTATCCAATTAGCGAAGAATTTCGCGAATATTTAACCAATTACAAACGATCCGCCGACCTTCCAGTTCATTACGAAAATCTTCTTCAAAGTGTAGATTCCTATCCTCTGATGAATGCCAAAAATGAAGATACTCTTTGGCAAACTATGGTCTACGACCAACATTATGGCCGTGAAATCTTTGAAGGTTTAAAAAAGATTTATGTCCTCCTTCGTTCGGGGGGAGATGTCAATATTTTACCCAATCTGTATGTCGACCGGGTAGATTATTGTACTTTTGGAAACACCAAACCTTTTCGTATTCGCATCGTAAATCAATACAATGATAACCACGATTACTTTTATGTAAAAAAAGCAGATGCTTCCAGGCTTTACGGATTGGAATTGGAACAAATCCTCTCGCCCAATGAAATCAATTTCCAACTCGATGGCGACACCCTCATTGAAGAACATATTATAGGAGTGCCTGGGGACGACTTTATACAAAACTTCCTCGATCATTCCGACCTCAATGAGGTACGACTTGCCAAAGAATTTATTAAATTTAATGAACGGTGCTTCGTTCGGCTCTTGGGCGACATGCGGGCATACAACTACGTGGTGGAAATGACTCCCGATTTCGAGCAGAATCAATATCGTGTCCGTGCGATTGATTTCGACCAACAATCCTACGAGTCAAGGCGTTCATTCTACCTTCCTCAGTTTTTTAAAAATAATCTACCGGTGGTCAATTTATGTACCCGGTTAATTAATCCCGAAACAAGTAGTCAGTATCAGCGCGAAGAACGAACTCTTATCAAGAGAAGGTTTAATTTTGCACCAACTCGAATTAAAAAACTCAGGGAATGTATGTGCTTGGATACTATTTCTTCGGATCAAAAAATTATACGTCTTCGAACGGAGCTTGCTGGTCTATACGATGATTCTCGGTTCTCTCAATGTGAGACCATGGGCGAGATTACTTTTCTTAATATCGCGCTTGCGTTGGACTTAAAAGAGGAAGCCCCGACAAGGTTACTTTCCTAAACTTCAATCCCTCA
>JABGUO010000272.1 GCA_018646565.1 Opitutia bacterium
AGAAGGGTAGTGAGTACGGAAGACTGAATTTTCATGGGAGTGTTTTTCTTATTATGTGATCTTTAATTTACATTTTTGAGAACATGATAATTTTAGTGGAGCTACCTTCTTTGCTTGCTGAATTCTACTCGCTGACCCCGACATTTAGGCAAAACTTTTCCCTGTTGGTATGCAATTTCACCGGAGACGATCGTGGTGTCGACAGAGTTGGTGAAAGTCATATGAGGGAAGGGGGACCATTGGCACTTGCTCAAGAGTTCTGTGTTTTTGACTGAAGTGTTCCTGGATGGATCAACTAAAACAATATCTGCCCAATATCCTTCCCTTAAATACCCTCTCTCTTCCACTTGAAATAATCGGGCAGGTGCATGGCAGGCACGTTCAACAATTGTCTCAATCGTGAAACAGTTCTGTTCACACAATTCGAGCATTAGCAGTAATGTGTGTTGAATAAGAGGAAGGCCGGAAGGGGCATTAAAATAAGTTCCCTGTTTTTCACCCCAAGTATGAGGCGCATGGTCGGTGGCGAGAATGGAAATTCTGCCGTCTGATACTGCTTTGCGGATTGCATCACGATCGCTTGCTTTTTTGATTGCTGGATTACACTTAATGAGTGAGCCAAGTGTGGAGTAGCTCAACTCCTCAAACCACAAGTGATGGACGCATGCTTCGGCAGTGATACGATCGTTACCCGCTTCGAAAAGGTTCAACTCTTCCTCAGTGGTAATATGAAGTACATGCAATTTTGCATTTTCCCGCCTGGCCAGTTCCACCGCCATGGAGGAAGATTTGATACAGGCTTCTCGGGAGCGAATATTTCCGTGTTCGGAAAAGGGAACTTCTTCACCAAAATTTTGCCGGGCAGCTTCTTCATTTGCCAATATGGTGGGGGTGTCTTCGCAATGGGTTGCAATAATGGTGGGAGCGTTTCTAAAGATTCCCTCAAGTACGGTTTCTTCGTCGACTAACATGTTGCCGGTAGAGGAACCCATAAATACTTTTATACCTGCGATCTTCGAGGGCTCAGCAGATTTTACATGTTCAAGATTTTCATTACTGGCTCCCAGAAAAAAAGCGTAGTTTGCCAGCGAGTCCTGATTTGCGATGGCACATTTTTCTTCAATTCGTTCCATGCTCAGCGTCGGCGGGGACACATTAGGCATTTCAAAAAAAGTGGTCACGCCTCCCGCCACCGCGGCTTTCGATTCCGTGTGAATACATGCCTTGTGGGTAAGACCCGGTTCCCGAAAATGAACCTGGTCATCAATCAGTCCAGGGAGTACCAATTTTCCGCCCGCATCAATCACTTTACATCCGGACGGAATTGCAAGACTGGGTCCAATCGATTCAATCCTTCCCTTGCGAACCAGCAAGTCATCATGCGATCTTTTTCCTTCGTTGATAAGAGTGCCCCCAGTAATGAGAAGATCAGTCATTTCGATTGGAAGTTTTGTATGACAGGGTGGGGGAGTCGATTTATTTCCACTGCCCGGTCCCGATAATATTATATTTATAGGTGCATAACTCATCCAATCCCATTGGCCCGCGAGCATGGAGTCGATCGGTGGAAATTCCTATTTCTGCACCCAGTCCAAATTCAAACCCGTCGGTGTATCGAGTACTTGCGTTCCAGTAGACTGAGGAGGCATCCACTTCTTGAAGGAATTGATCGGCTTTCGACTTGTTTTGGGTGAGTATTGACTCGCTATGTCCACTACCAAACTGATTCACAAAAGAAATGGCCTCATCGAGGGAATCTACTATCTTGATTGCCAATCTTAGGTCAAGAAATTCCTCGGCGAAATCTTCTTCATTGGCGGGTTTGGTTGAAAAGTCGCTCAGTATAGAGGCCGCTTTTGTATCAACTCGTAGTTCGCATCCTTTGGCGATCAGTTCCTTCGCGCAGAGGGGAAGGAAATCCGGAGCAATTTTTTCGCTGACGATTAAATTTTCAATCGCATTACAAACTCCCGGGCGGCCACATTTTGAGGAAACTGCAATCTCCACTGCGTTGGCAAGATCGGCTTCTTCTTCGACGAATAAATTACAGACTCCCTTGTAATGTTTAATCACTGGAACTCGACTATTTTGAGCAACAAAATTAATTAGATTTTCACCTCCTCGAGGAATAATACAATGGATATATTGGTCGAGGGTGAGCAGATGATTAAGAGCTGCCCGGTCTACCGTGGGAACAAGTTGAACCGAATTATTGGGGAGTTCAGAAATTTTCAATGCCTCCATTATAATGGAGGCCAGTGCAGTATTGGAATGAATTGCCTCTTTCCCTCCCCGTAATATAGATGCATTTCCTGATTTTATACACAGACCTGCACAGTCAATCGTGACATTGGGGCGGGATTCGTAAATGATTCCAATCACCCCGATAGGAACCCTCACTTTTCTGATCTTCAATCCATTAGGCCGTTCTTTTTCTTCGATTAAAACTCCGACGGGATCGGGGAGTTCAATTAATTCACGAAGGCCCTTGGCCATCCCATCAATTCTTTCATGAGTGAGGCGTAAACGATCAACCATTGCTTCGCTCAGACCATTTTCTTTGGCCGCATCGAGGTCCTTTTGATTTTCAATGGTAAGGAGCTTACGGTTTGATTCAAGCCCTTCAGCAATGTGCTGCAAAGCCTCGTTTTTTTGCTTGGTCGATGCACTAGCAAGAACAAGAGATGCACTCCTTGCTCGCTTAGCTAAAGTTTCGATAATTTGGGGGAGTTCTTCGGACATTACATTTGAACATAGAGTAAGATTTTCAAAGGGTGAAGAGTTTTCGTTGTTGCGAGCAATAAAAAAGCGAACCCAAATTCATGGGTTCGCTTTTTAAAATATTAAAAGGTGGCTTAAGATTCCTTCTTTTTACCTTCTTTTTTCTTGCCCTCTCCTTTTTTGCCTTTTCCTTTCCCTTCTCCTTTTTTACCTTTTCCTGAAGATTCCTTACCTCTGGCTGCCATTGCTGCCTTGCGTTCATCCGGGCCGAGCTTTCCGTCGCCGTCCTTGTCAAATTTAGCCATCATTTCCTTGCGGATTGCTGCTTTTTCCTCGTCGCACAGTTTGCCGTCTCCGTCTTTATCAAATTTTTCGAGAATGTGGGGGGGGGGAGTCCGATTGGCCATCATTTCTTTGCGGATTGCAGCCTTTTCTTCGTCGTCCAATTTGCCATCTCCGTCCTTGTCAAATTTCTTGATCATCTCCTCGCGGGATGGACGACCCGATTTGTCTCCCTTTCCTCCTTTTCCCGGTTTAGCGGTCAGTCCAATAGTTAATGTGATAGCGGTGAGAATGGTGAGTAGTAATTTCATAGGTAATTTGGGTTAATAATTTTGTTCAAAAATTGTAAACGGGTGATATTGAGAAAAGTTTCATGATTTTTTATCAGCACTGCCTAATTGCAGAAAATCGTGCGCATTCTGATAGCAAATTTTCTTTACCATATTACCGATAAGTTCAGGTTCTTGGGGGAGGAATCCTTCTGCCATCCAATTGCCGAGCAGGTTGCATAATATCCTGCGAAAGTATTCATGCCTCGGGAAAGAAAGAAAAGAACGGGAGTCAGTTAACATTCCAATGAAACGGGAAAGTAAGCCAGTATTGGCAAGAGTTTTTATTTGTTCTTCCATTCCATCTCTTTGATCCAAGTGCCACCAGCCGGAACCAAACTGCATTTTACCGGGAATATCTCTTTGGAAATTTCCGAGCATGGTGGATACTACAAAATTATCGGCCGGGTTATTGTTGTAGACAATGGTCTTGGGGAGAGCGTCATCCTGGTCGAGTCAGTCGAGAAAGGCGGACATTTTTTCCGCCTGCGTCCAGTCTCCAATTGAGTCTGTGCCCGCATCCGGACCGAAAGTTTTCAGCAAATGACTGGAGTTGTTACGCAAGGGCCCAAGGTGAACCTGCATCGTCCAATTATTGGAGGAATACCATCGGCAAAGGTAGAGCATGATGAAAGCACCAAATTGTTCTTTCTCTTCCCGGTTGGCATTCTGTCCCTCCAAGGTTTGTTCGAATAATTGCCTCGCTTCCTGTTCCGAAGGAAAATGGGAGAAGAAGTAAGGAAAGCTATGATCGGACAGGCGGGATCCTAATTCGTGAAATTTTTGCAACCTTTCTGCTAATGCCTGTAAAAAGGAATCGAAGTTGACGATCGTTTTTCCAGAAGTTTGTTCGAGGGTTTCCACCCATTCAATGAAATTCTGGGCCCGGTCAATGCCCCATGCCTGATCAGGGCGAAATGTGGGATATACCTTGCAGGTTGGAATACTTTGGGCGATTTCTTCGTGATAAGAAAGTGGGTAGGCTGGATCGTCTGTTGTGCAAAGTGCTTTTACTTGAAAGCGTTCGAGCATGCCCCTGGCCGAAAAGTCAGGTTCCGCGAGCTTCTCCTTGGCACAGTCCCAAATCTCTTCTGCGGTATCGGGGGAAAGAAGGAGGTCGATACCAAACCCTCTTTTTAATTCAAGATGGGTCCAGTGATAGAGGGGATTGCCGAGGGTATGGGGAATGGTAGCTGCCCAAGCGAGGTACTTTTCCTTGGAGTCCCCGTTTCCAGTTACCAATTCTTCGGGAATTCCATTCGCCCGTAAAGCCCGCCATTTATAATGATCTCCCTCCAGCCAAATCTCAGCTAGGTTACTGAATCGTCGATCTTCCGCAATTTCTTTGGGAGATAAATGATTATGGAAATCGAGAATCGGTTCATCCCGTGCAAATTGGTGATATAAGCAAACTGCTTGGTCGTTTGTTAGTAAAAAATCGTCGTGAATGAAACTCATATAATAGTTAATTTATTTTAATTCTGACTTTCTTTATCTTACCGTTAAAGTCAAACGCATCCTTGTAATCTCCAACCGTACCGCCCTCATCACGGCCAACTTGTAATCCATCGATGGGCATCTCTTTCACTAGGCTGCTTACTTTTCCACTGCCCAGTTTTCGTTGGCCGGCAAAGAGTTCCACAATTCCATTAGGATTTAATGAAGCCACTATCTTTCCCTCTCTTTCAGTTATTTTCTTATTTGCTTTTATAGTCTCAATTTTTCCTCCGAGACTTAGGCTGAAGTGAGCAAAGTTATCTCTTACAAATAAAACCCATCCATGAGTATCTCCGCCCTGGGCAACCAAAATACCTTCTCCCTGCTTTTCGATATGAACTTCAACTTCAAAAGATTTTTTTCTTATCATCGGGGATAGTTCCTTTGTCAGGTTGGCATTTGCATCTAAATTAAATGTCTTTTTTTTACTCCCGAAATTCTTCTTGTTTCTGTTCCATGGCCAGGGTTTGGCATTTGCCTCGATCGCCCATGCTTCCCATTTTTCTGCCATCTGACTGGCTCGTTCGGGATGAGTTTTACTTAGGTTATTAAGTTCCGAACGATCGGCTTCGAGGTCGTATAATTCCCACTCTCCGTTGGAACCCTTGGCCACCAATTTCCAGTTTTCGATTCGGATTGCTCGGTTTCCTTCATGTTCCCAAAAGATCGGGTTTTTCCGCTTCAATTTCTTTCCGTAAAAGGCTGGCCCGAGTGAAACTCCTTGCAATGGGACAATTTTTTTCCCTTTCACCTCATCTGGATAATTGGCATCAGCCAGTTCCACACAGGTGGCCATCAGGTCAATCAAATGGGCGGGTTGATGTTCAAACTTGCCCCTCAACTCGGAGGCAATTCCCTTTGGCCAATGAGCTACAAGCGGTGCAATAATGCCCCCCTCGTGGACCCAGTGCTTATATTCGCGGAATGGCGTATTACTCACATTAGCCCATGCTTTTCCGTATCCGTGGTAAGTATCCGCACCCCCCGACATTACTTCGGTTCCCTGCTTCATCACCACTCCGTCACGGGTTCTTTTGGGAATCATATCCATTTGCAAATCTGAGTCCTTCATCGGTTTTAAAATTTCGGGGTCGCTGTCTTTATATTGGATACCTTCCTTCCGACCCATGCCTTCCGCACAACCACCATTATCGGCGATAAATATAATTAATGTGTTCTCGAACATTTTTCTTTTTTCCAATGCATTGATTATTCTGCCTAGACCCTGGTCCATTCGATCCACCATGGCAGCATACCCTTCCATTAGGCGAATTTCCCATTTCTTGTTTTTTCCATCCTGCCATGCCTCTGCATCCCTTGGGGATAATTTCCACTTCGGTTCAATTAGTCCTAATTTCAACTGCTTTTGATAACGTGTTTTTCTGATTTTTTCCCACCCTTCATCATATCGCCCCTTATACTTTTTAATATCCTCAGGGAGTGCATGCATGGGCCAATGAGGAGCGGTATGGGCGACATAGAGAAAAAATGGATTGTTACTATTGTGTTC
>JABGUO010000273.1 GCA_018646565.1 Opitutia bacterium
GTATATACTTTAAAATAGCAAAAATGACAGCGCTTCCGACAGAAGGGAACATGGTAATAAATTCCCAATGGCGCAGTTCCTTGGGAGGGACTATTAATCATGCTATTTACGCAAGGAACATCCTCATCATTCCAAAAAGAAAAAGGGGGGTAATTTGAAACAAAATAATTCCCCGCCTTTGTTTCATCTTCAGTCTGATAGTCAGGTTTAATAAAAGTGGAATCGCTCATTTGATTAATTTTACTTTAAAGGCATACACATTTCCATCTTCACAACTTACTAGAATTCTTTCATTTACTACCGCTGGAGTTGATGAAATTGGCTCTCCCACTTCATAAGATGAAATTTCTTTTCCATCTTTCATTGAGAGAAGATATAGTTTTCCATCCATTGAGCCAAACACTACTTTATCGCCCGATACAACAGGCGAACTATCAATTCGGCCTCGTGCCGAGAAGCGCCAATCCTGCTTTCCCGAAATTCGGTTAATGCAATGAAGCCCTTTATCCCGTCCACCAATTATAACCTGGGTTTTAGTTACCGCAGGAGATGAAAAGTAGGGGAAACTTTTCTGCCGATAATTCCATACGATTTCTCCCGTTTTCAGGTCAAAAGCCATGACCGCTCTGTCCATGTTTCCCACATAACCAATTCCATCAGAAACCGAAACTGAAGCCGCAATAGGAGCCTCCACTTCAACGGACCGAACTAATTTCCCATCCTCTAGCCCAATCACATAAAGCACGGAATCACATCCCCCGATAACCACATATTTGCCCTCCGAAATAGTCGGTACTCCATTTACATAGTTTTGCGTTTCAAATGTCCAAACCACCTTACCTGTTTTAGCATTTATACAATGAACAAAATTATCATAACTCCCAACCACAAGAACAGAGTCTTTTGTTGTAGGGCGAATTCCCTGATTGGCCGCCCCCATAATTTCACCCCCTGTTTCATATTTCCAAATTAACTTCCCACTTTTAGCTTCAAGCGCATAAAGAAAGCCATCTGTAGACCCAGTGTAAACGACGCCTTCATGAACCAAGGGAGGAGCGTCAATTCCAAGACTCGTTTTGTATTTCCACACTTCCTTTCCATCATCTAAAGATAGCGCAAAAAGGGTACCCGTTTCGGCACCTATGAAAGCAAGATTCCCAGAAACAACGACGGATGATTTAAGAAATTCGCCTGTTTTAAACTCCCAATCAAGCTCAAGAGTTTTTCCGATTTTAGCTTGTGATATTCCTCTCAGTTCAGCTCCACCCCGATGGCGAGGCCAATCAATTCCAGCTTGTTTATTTTTTGCTATAATTGAACCACTTACAAGGAACAAGAGAGCGAAAAAATGTACTAGTATATTATTCCTCATTGGAATCAATTTGCCTGAGCGATCTGATTTTCACAAGAAGCAGTCGGGAAAAGAAGAGAATAAAGATTTTTGAAATCGCTTGAATTAATGGATCGCGGATTAAAGCTAGCTGTCCATTGCTCTCGGGCGGCATCGGCTAAAGAGTTTATCTCTGAAGGTAAAAAACCATAATCCTCTAACGAAGATGAAATATTAGCTAACTTCAAGATTTCACATACCCGGGCAATGAGATTTCTTGTTGCCTCAGAATCTGGACTATTCGGCCCTGCCAGTCCCGACTTTCTCGCAACCTCTGCATAAATGCGATTAGTCTCCTCTTGTTCTGCATTGAATTTCATAACTTGGGGCAGCACCATACCCACCGCAATTCCATGGATGACTCCACGGCTTGCGGTTAATGGATTCGCCATTGAATGGGCAGCACCAAGCATACTTCTTTCAATTGCAGCACCCGCATGGGAAGCACCCAGCAACACCGCTCCTCTGCTTTTTAAATCTTGAGGGTTTTCAAAAACTAATGGTAGGTTTTTATGAATTAAGTCAAAGGCAAGTTGAGCGTGTCGATTGGAACTGGGATTTCTTTTCGTTGTCACTAAAGATTCAAGCGAATGAGCCAGTGCATCAACTCCAGTACAGGCAGTTACCGAACTCGGTAAAGAAAGAGTTAATTCTGGATCCAGAATGGTAATTTTAGGAAGTGCTTTCTTATCCCCACAAGCCATTTTTTTATTAGTTTGATCCTCTGAAATTAAAGCAAACGACTGGCATTCGCTACCAGTGCCCGCAGTAGTTGGGATTGCAATAAATGGGAGCATTGGTTGGCTGGCTTTACCAATACCCCAGTAGTCTGACATCCTGCCCCCATTACTAAGAATAAAATTACATCCTTTTGCAGTATCCATAGAACTTCCTCCTCCCAGTCCCACTATTAAGTCAACATGTGCTTCACTTGCTACCTGCACGCAACTTTGGACACTTGATTCAGTTGGATTCTCGATAGACTTGTCAAAAAGAGTAACATTCAAATTAGATTGTTCGAAAATCTCTTTTAGTTTTTGAGGGTGCCCAGCAGAAGATAAACCGGAGTCAGTAACAAGTAGGAGATTGCTTCCACATTCCTTAGCTACTTCCCCCGCCCGATTAATTACTCCATTTCCATAAATAATTTTTTGACTAGCCTTCTCGCCATCAATAAAAAAAGAATCTCCTTTTACATCATCTGCGTGTGAATCTATCATTGGCAATGGAGAGTCAATTATGCTGCCATTCCGATTGATCTGCGCTTGTAGAGAAACTCAAACATATTTCCTTCGTGAGGCTGATCCCAAGAAATTTTCATGGTGGAGATTGGACCAAGGTTTAATCGTTCGATATTCGATGCAGAAAGTAATTGTCTCTTAAATTTTTCATCTTTTGTGATAGCAGAAACAACTAAGGTAGGTCCTATTGCATTGAGCATATCTGATTGAGGAACTTCAACTACACTCGCATAGGGACATAGGAACTCGCGATTAGAAAGCGGGTGATCCATCGATTCACAATAGACAATTGTGGGGCATAAATAGGTTCCACCCTCCGCTTGTAATAGACGGGGCCCGGTACGATAAATCGCGGTGGTGTCGATCGCTCCTTTTTGACATAAATCACTATCGATTGCACCATCTATCCATTCGCCCATTTTAGGATTTGCAAATCCAGAAAGTACCGCATTCGGGTCATCGACAGGTAACGGTTTTAGGGAACCCAACCTTTTACCAAGTGCGTCCGCAATTTCCTTGGCATATTTGGGAACAATGATAGCAGATGCATTTACGCAACTTCTTCCCCCATTATCTGAAATAGAGGATGCCATAACATCAATAAAGTCAGGCCAATTTTCAATTTCGTCTTCTCCGATCAGTACTTTACTAAACCCCGGTCCATGTACTTGTACTCCAGGATTGCCCGCATATAAATCGGTGGTGCTTTTATCTCCAAAAATCAATGCTCGATTGCAAAGTCGAAGAATATCCGCCGCACCCTCATGGTCCGTGGGATAAAAACCAAAAGCTTCCCGTGGGCAACCTGCGGCAATAAATGACTGAATAAGCCTGAAAGGGGTCCATGGTTCGTCCCGACCCGGTTTCATAATAATGGGAATTTTTAGTGCAATTGAGGGCAACCATAGTGAGTTTACTGCCGGCGAATTACTTGGCATAACTAAGCCCAATGCATTGGTTGTGGGATAAAAACATACGGGAGATCCTGCTTGTTCTCCAAAACCTCGATCCAGAATCGAAGGATCAATCCCGCGGGTCAACCCATTCAAAATTAATTCCACATGGGTAAGAGCATAATGAATTTTATCCATATTTCTTTTTACCATTACATGGGGTAAACCACTGGTGGCTGAAAGCGTTTCCAGATAATCTTGCCCACTTTGTGACCTTCCCCCTTCTCCCAGTGGAAGAGTTCCATTCAGAAATAACTCACCAGCCTTTGCACTAATATCAATTAATTCTCGGGTAGTAAACTTTTGCAGTGCCTCACGTGCTTGATCGATCTTTAATAAATCTCTTCGAATTACGCCGGCATTTACTTGGCTCATAGTAGCTTTTACCGCCCCGTTGCGGTAATCTTTAACTTCTGATTCATTAAAGCTACGATACTCTTTTCCAAGTCGTAAGCACGGTATGTGGGGTGTATTCATATTAATATACTCCTTCTACAATATTTTTTTCCATTGCACCGAAAGGGCGAACCTCTGCAACCCCGTCCCATGGAGCCTCGCTCCAAGGTTTTCGACGTAAAGCTTCATCACGCTCCAAAAATCGGGGCATAAAAAATTCTTTGGTTAAAGTTGTTAATTCGACCCGACCCCAAGAATCGTAGTCGACAGTATTATTTGTATCGGGGTTAATAACACGAAGAACGGCCCTGGGCTGTGGAGCATAGTACGCGATTGAGTAGTCATTTTCTTCACCAAATGGATGGTGTCGAGCAAGACCCATCAAGGTATTTCCATAAGTGGGTACAAATCCGATTTTTCCGCCTTCACATACTTCCTCGACTAAAAATCGGGCATATTGTTTGTCCATGGTAGTACCTCCACAAAAAACGCCCTTAATCCCTGCTTTTATCAAATCCTTTCTCTCTGCCAAGGCTTCGAGTAATTTTGGGGTGGTAAATAATGCACTTACTTTTCGATGCTTCAGAATTGTTAAGGCCTGATCCACGGCATGGTCCATGTAAGCCCGAGCCTGATCAAATTGCTTACTCGCAATCAATCTCTTCACCCAACGCGGGTCTAAATCAACAAAGTAACACGAACAACCCCGCTCATTGGCTAGGTGCTCAATCGAGAGTCGTAAGCGACGCGGACCAGTCGGGCCCACCATCATCCAATAATCATCACGCGGGAAATGCTCGTCTTTTAATGTTTCGGAGAACGCAGTGTAATCAATACGAAAATCGTCCCAACCAATTCTTTGCTTGGGCATACCGGTAGTCCCACCTGTTTCGAATATATTAAAAGGTTTTCCCTTGTAAGGTTGGGGAACCCACACTTCATTGGGTAGATCCCTCAACCATTCATCTTCAAAATTGGGGAATTTCTGACAAATATCATCAAAGTTCTTGATTTCATTCAAGGGATCCCAACTTTGCTCTTTCGCCCAATCAAGCCAAAAGGGAGATCCTGTATCTGGCGAAAAATGCCACTTGATCATTTCTACAACATGAGCATCAAGCTCGTCTGCCGCATGTTTAACTTTTTCATCTATACTCATAATGTTTCCATTAAAAAAGGATTTAATAAATTTACAATTTTTTGGCCGAGGGGAAAAATTTTTGTAGAGTTTCTTCCGTTGGTGGTTTTGTAAGCAGGGAAACAAGAACCATTGCGATTGCTGCCACGGCAAAACAAATTGCGGCTGGAATAATACCGGGGCCAATCACCAATTCACCTCCATACCCAGAAAGGTGAAAGAAATAAAGCCAAGAAATAAGAGCTGCAATGATACTGGCAAATGCACCTTCTTTTGTTGCCCGCTTCCAATATAAAGCTGCAAAAACGACCGGAAAAAGAGCTGAGAATCCACTAAAACACCAAATCGCGAGATCGAAGACGTTGGCATTTTTTGCCCACATGGCGAGTACATAAGTCAGGGCAACAATGACCACAATAAATACACGGGCGATCAATATCACCTGTTTATCACTGTACTTATTTTTTCCCGCTCGGTGGATCACAATATCATTGGTAAATATGGTTCCAAGACAAAGAAATTGAGAATCCAATGACGACATGATTGCAGCCAAAACACCAGCCGTTAGAAGCCCTGTTAGCACTGGATCTCCAACTAATAAATTAAGCATGGCGGATAACACTGCGGGAGGAGGAATACCGGGCGGAAGCACTCCCGATGCCCATACTCCGACTAACACGCAGGGCACCCAAACCACCATAATACACAGAGGGTGAGCAATTACGGTTAAACGAAATGCTTTGGCACTTTTCGCAGTAAGCCAATGTTGAAAGAGGTGGGGAAACATTCCCACGCTTAGCGGTATAAAGAAATAGGATATAAAAGTAATGAAAGGAATTCCAAGCTCTCTTTCAAATGAAGAAATTACTCCTGTTTTTGGGTTTTTCTTTTTGAATTCTACCTGGATTGGGGTACGGGCTAAGTGAGGTTGTTTATTTGATAAATCAACAGTGTTTGAATCGGTAACCCGTCCAATCGGTTTTGGTTTTTCATTTTTTACCAACTCCTTTGTGGTTTTATCAAATTGATAATCTTGTACAATTATTCCCTTCTCGGTTATTCGTGCCGGTACCTTACCCGCCTGCTCCATTCCCCCTAATCCATTAATGATATATACAAAAGCAACTACCCCCATCACCATGAACACTATTGTCTGAAATGTATTCGCATACGCGGCCCCTCTGGACCCCCCCATAAAGACATAAGTCAGAACGACAAGGGAAACAACTAAGCCGGTTAGCCAGGGAGGTATACCCCCCAGCCATTGGGGAGCGGTTGGATTGGTAAAAATTTCTGTAAATGCACCCGCCGTAACCGGCTCGATTGTCTTGCCGGCTCCAATTATTCCTATCAAAAGATAAGGAACAACGAGCAATACAAGAATGGGAAAAAGTAAATAGCCCAACCCATCAGATTCAAACCGTGACCGAAAAAATTGGATTTGAGTAATATATCCATACTTTTTTCCAAAAGCCCACAAACGAATCCCAATGAGAAAAAATATACCGGCATGTACAAGGCCACTGATCGAGGCCATTAAACCATAAGTTCCGATCCCTCTTTCAAAAGATTTTCCAGTCGAGCCAACTAATGCAAAGGCGGTCATCGTTGTGCCAAAAACACTCATTAATAGTAAAAAAGGCCCAATACTATGGCTTGCAACGAAGTAGTCTTTACTCGTGCCTCTAAATAAACGACTACTAAAAAAACCTAGTCCAAGTAGTAAGCACAGGTAAAGAATTATTACAATTAGGGTAGTCATTATATGGCATTCTCCTCGTCGTTATTTTCTTCGGCAAATCGTTCCAAATCGTGCGGCCATGCGTACTTAATTGCAGCCCAACCCAAAATTGCACACACGATTGAAAAACCGGCATGGAATGCTAATCCTATTGGTAAGAAATCAAAAACAAGAAACGCATCATCCCACCACCAAAAATCCTGGTGCACAATGAAAAGAAGTAAGAAAAGAAACCAAATCACTCTTTTTTTCATTAGGCTGGATAAAGAATTCACCTTTATTTCCCGATTGCGTATAGATGTGTTTGCGTGCCGATATAGAGAACGCCGTTCGCAACGACAGGGGAACTATAAACAGGAGCACCCATGTTTATTGTCTTCACTTTCGGTTTCGATTTTCCATGATCCATTACCAATAAATCACCATCCTCATTTCCTAAAATGAGTTTTCCATCGGCAATGAGAGTGGAACCCCAAATCCGGCTAAATGAGTCGTGGGTCCAATATACTTTTCCAGTGTTTGCATCTACACAGTGAATTAGCCCGGCATACTCTGCAATATAGACCAAATCATCAGCAATAGATACCGTGGATATGGTTCGACCCACATCTGTGTATTTCCAAATTATTTTGCCCGTCTTTGCATCGATACAGGAGAGTCTCCCTACCCCATCTCCATGCTCTGGATCCTGACCGATCGCACAGTACACTTTTCCTTCATACAAAACTGGAGTCCCAATTAATTCACTTGGTCCAGGAGGAGTGGCATAAGGAATTTTCTTTCCGTCCGAATCTTTGCGGTAATTGGGTTCATTACAATCAACCTTCCAGATGGGTTGAAACAAATCATACCCATCGGTATCTTTTTCAGTTTTATTATTATAACCATAACAAAATCCATCCGTTCCGCCCCATATCAAAATTTCAGCCCCATCGACATTACCATAGGTTAATGAAGACCAAGCTGCATGGAGTGCATTTTCACTTGCTCCTGAACCATCTTCCCCAATTAATTCACCCGTGGTCTTATTGAGGCCAATCCAACTCGGTGAAAGAGGGCTGGGTATGTTCGTATGTGACCAATCCACCCCGTTGGAAGTCGCGACATATACTGTATCACCAATAATTACTGGAGAAGAACTCGTTACATTGTGCGGAAAAACTCCCAATTCGTCCCGCATGTCATACATCCAAAGAATATCAGCATCTAATTTTTCATTCAGAACATCTGACATCCCCTTTGGTTTAATGTAGGATGCCTCGTCTTTAAACGGTCCGTCATTTCCATTAGTTAAACCATGAATGTCCAAACAGACTACCTCACATCGATTCGTAACAACATAAACTTTATCGCCGTCTATTGCGGTAGAGGAACAAATGCCAATATACTCCCAATCACTCACCTTTCCTGCACCGAGCTTGGGTATCACTAATTGCCACTTTAATTCGCCCGATTTTTCATCCAAGCACATCACTACTCCGCGGTCCCCTTTTTTTCCAGGATCACGGGGCGACTCATTATTGGTTCCGACAAATACACAACCATTTCCAATGGTTACATTTCCATATGCTTGAGATCCCAATTTCGCCACCCACCTTAGGTTTTTCGTGGTTTTCATATCCACCACTTCATCATCACTCATCTCACCCGCCACGAAATCGAAAGTAATTTTCTTCTCATCGGAGACCATATTTCTACTTCCGTCTTTTCCCCACATGGGCCAATCTGCACCGAGCAAA
>JABGUO010000274.1 GCA_018646565.1 Opitutia bacterium
CACCAGCGACCACGGGGAATCACTTGGCGATCATGGACTCATGTATAAAGGATGCCGTTTTTATGAAGGACTGGTACGGGTTCCCCTTATTTTTTCCTGGCCCGGAAAGTTCATCCAGGACAGCCAAAATAATTCACTGGTTGAAATGCTCGACTTATCCGCCACCTTGTTAAACTTGGCCAGTGTTGATTTGCCGGATTATTTACAGGGAATCAGTCTCCTTCCCATTCTCTTTGGACAAGCGAAAAGTGGGGAACACCGTGATTTTGTAAGGAGCGAATACTTCGACGCCCTTGACCCTCACTTCACAGGGGGAAACGGCACTTATGCGACCATGCACAGGACTAGGAAACATAAGCTTTGTGTATACCATGGAAAAGGGGTGGGTGAATTATTTGACCTCGACCAGGATCCATGGGAACACAATAACCTCTGGGACTCATCCGTCCATTCCGATATCAAAAACCAATTGCTTGCGGAGAGTTTTGACGCCCATGTTCTGCTTACCACTGATGTCGGATCGAAAAGGATTGCCCCCATGTAAAAAAATCCTCTTGTATTCACATTCAAACAGGCTTTCTTTACTCTTTTCAAAAAAATTAATTTTCTTTTGAACGTTTTACAAAGTCTGTTGGTCTTACCCATTGACAGTAGTCAGTTTGTTTCAGTTTAGTTTGTTTTTCAAAAGCCCAAGAACACCGCAGTAATGCGGTGTTTTTGTTTATAAAGGAATCAAATGATATTCGTGGTAATCGAGGATGATAAATGGGCTTTTTCAAAAAACTTTATTTATTTTGAACATTTTTGAAATTTCTTGCGTCTTACTTACCGACACGAGTTATAAACGCGAGTCAGTTTGTTTCAGTTTAGTTTGTTTTTCAAAAGCCCAAAAACACCGCAGCAATGCGGTGTTTTTGTTTGGTGAGGTTTCCATTTCCATGTTAGAGAAATGTGTAAAATATTCATCTTCAACATCGACCATTCAGTAGATCAAATTTAGTTTATATTACATTTATGAATCCCCTCGGACTACACTTATGGTATTTTGATCTAATTAAATACTTATTATTTTTGGCTCTTCCCATTTTAGTAAAAGGAAAATCAGAATTGTTAAGTGATATTGAATTACAGGCGGATATAAACTCAAGTTTGAATGCAATCGCCCAGGTACAAAAAGCATTCGGTAAATATTCCATTGAAACACCCGAAATATTTAGTGGGAACCATAGAGAATTCGAACACATAAAATTAGTTAAAGACTCGGAGTTGGGAAGTGCCTTTGCCTTTTATATTCACCGTGACGAAGATGGAGATAGGGATAAAAAATGGCCAAAGGGAAAGGAAAGACAGCGAAACGAAATCAAGGGCTATCAGAGTTCTCCTGAAACTCTGAAAGCAAAAATTTCAGAAACCCATTATATTAAATGGTACCTTAAGATTGAAAAGACCTTCAAGATTACCAAAGCATTTTGCCACTTCTTTCAGTTGAAAGCAGTTGGTTCTCAAAATGTTGAAGATCCTATTTTAACCCTATCGGGGGTGATTGAAAGGGGGAAACCTCAACTTCAGTTACAATGGTGGTCTGGTGATCAGTCAGGGCGTATTTTTCTCGCCGATTGGGAAGACTGTAAAGACAAGTGGCTAATCTGCGAATCCCTTTGTCATTATGCCAAGGATGGGTCCTTTAAATTTTCAATTCGTTCCGTCGACGGAGATTTAAATATAAAAAAGGTCCAAAAACTTGAAACATGGCGAAAAGGCTTTTCTTTTGTTCGTCCCAAATGGGGAATTTACCGGAGCATTGCAGGCGTTAAGCAAAACATGAATTCAGAAGATCAGATTTTGTTAAATAATATCCTAGTTAAAAAGATTTGATTACAGAGATAATAGAGCATGAGCTTGCCCTCACACGCCAGTATCACAAGAATTGAAAAAAATGACCGATCCAAGAGAAGGGCAATCTACCATACAATCGACAAGACCGTGGGGTGATATACATATGGTCGTTCGTAACCAGAAGTGCTCGGTTGACCTGACCGAAGTCAAACCCGGTGAACGGGCGAGTCTCCACTCCCATGCAATCAGGCATGAACTTTTTCACTTTCTCGATGACGGGGCTATTTTGGAAATTGATGGGAAACTCTTTCATCCCAAAGCTCATGAGGAATTTTTAATCAAACCCGGACAAAAACACCGCTTTTGGGCTGAGGAGTCCAGCTTTCGCATGCTGGTCATAAGTTTAGGTGAGTGGAAAGCAGAAGACCAAATCCGCCATGAAGACGACTACGGAAGAAAGGGAGAAACTATCAAATTTTAAATGTCAAAACCACGCATAGCAATAACCATGGGAGACCCTGCCGGAATAGGCCCTGAGATCTGTCTCGATCTTTTGGCAGACCAAGAAATTCAGGAACTTTGTACCCCCATTATTTTTGGGGATCTTGCAGTTCTTAAATCATGTGCCGAAAAGACGGGGAAACCTTCCCATTTCCAAGCCATCAAAAAAGAAAATCTAGATTCAAACGATTCACCAGTAGTCCTTGATTTAGATTTAATGAATTTAGAAAAGTTACAACCAGGCACAATAAGTTTTGAAACGGGGAGAGCAACATACGGATATATTAAATCCGCAATCGATGCATGCCTTAGTAATCAAGTCGATGCAGTTACTACATGCCCGGCGAATAAGGAAGCACTTCAAAAAGCAGGCGTCCCCTACCCTGGGCATACAGAGATTTTCGCCGACCGCACCGGAACCGATAAATTTTGTATGGCTTTTATCTCTGATATTATCAGTTGTAGCTTAGTCTCCGTTCATGTCGGGTATGAAGAAGTTCCTAATCTACTAAGCATCGAACGGATATGCGAAGTAATCGAAATGACTCGAGACACTCACAAAAAATTGCTTGGACGCGAACCGAGAATCGCGGTCTGCGGTCTCAACCCACACGCCGGCGAAAATGGATTATTCGGAAATTGCGAAGAAGAACGTATCATTTTGCCTGCCATTGAAAAAATGCGTCAGGATGGTGGCGACCTAATCGGTCCCTTACCACCCGACACCGCCTTCACGCCTTCTCGACGAACCCAAACCGATGCCTATATCTGCATGTATCATGATCAGGCACTCATCCCCGTAAAGGCACTCGCCTTTGATCAGGCAGTCAATGTTACACTAGGCCTGCCTATCGTCAGAACATCAGTGGATCATGGCACTGCCCTTGACATCGCTTGGCAGGGAAAGGCCGATCCTCAGAGCCTCAAGCAAGCTGTTCTGCTTGCAACCAAGCTCAGCCAACAGAAATGAAACTGGTACCTGGGCTTCTGCTAATATTCCAAAGTGCGTTTTCGTTTGCCGATGAAAAAAAAGTAGTTCAACAAATTTACGATTTAGGAGGCAAAATCTTTTATAAGCAAGGTCAAGTCGTTGAAATAGTTCTCAATAGAACTCAGGCTAAGGCTCCAATACAAAAATTTCCTATCCATTTCCCTCATCTGACCGACCTATCTCTTGAACAGACCGAGGCAGGCGATATGGATATGATTGACCTCGCGAAACTATTTAAGCTCGAATGGCTCAACCTCTATCGCACACAAGTAGGAGACGAAGGCACTCGCCATCTGTCCAGATCCAAATCCCTCAAACACCTCCCCATTGGGCAAACCAGGATTACCGACAAAGGAATCGGTCACTTAGCTCAAATGAAACAGCTTACCTACCTCGGTCTACGGGGAAATAAAATTACCGATAAGAGTGCTCCTCACTTGGCTAAGCTCATTCACCTCGAAGGCTTATACCTTGGAGAGACCCAAGTGACCGACCAGACTGTTCATAAACTGACCCAATTAACCAAGCTCGAAAAGCTCTGGTTGCACGATCTGCTAATCTCCGATGATTCTCTGAATAGTCTCGCTCAAATGAAAAGTCTTCAAGAACTCCACATCTACGCCACCCAGATTTCCCCAACAGGATTCCAAGACCTACAAAAAAGCTTGCCCCGTTGCCGGATAATTCACGAAGCTTTGATTAGATAATCACAACCACTAGATTTCAAGACCCTGAAACCCGGAGGCGGTGCTCCTGCCAAAAGATTCTATCTCCACTCCCATTCGTTGAGCCAGAGGGATGAAGAGATTAGATAATGGAGTGTTCTCTTTGTCATCGTGAGCGACGAAGGATCCGTGCTTATATCCACCACCAGCTACGATAATGGGGAGATTGCGCCAGTCATGCGAAGAGGCGTTACCCAAATTGGATCCAAAAAGAATTGATGTTCCATCAAGCAAAGATCGACCCTCTTCTTGGTGCAACTTGAGCTTGCCGAGAAAATCAGCAAACAGAGAAAATTCAGCTTTTTCGATAATTTCTAATTCCTCAATCTTGTCTTCATCCTTACCATGGTGGGACAGGTTGTGCCAGTCGGTCTTCACTCCCTTAATGTTACTGGGCACCGCATTGAATGCACCCAAGGAAAAGGTCATTACTCGAGAAGAATCGGTTTGCAAAGCAAGGGCCATTAAATCGTACATCAATTGCTGCTTGGCCAATAAATCAAAGCGATCTTGTACATCATTGGGCTCTGAGTAATTAACCTTTGGCTTAGGTTTCCCGGACCAGTCTTTGTTTTGTTGGAGTCTTTTTTCTAAGTTTCGAACGGAAGAAAAATATTCTTCCAATTTATCACGATCAACTTGACCGAGGTTTCCCTGTAACCTTCGAGCATCCCCCCTTATGACATCAAGAATGCTCTGCCCACGGTTTAAGTGGTTCAGCTGTTCTTTGATTTCTTTATCTGTGCCCTGAACAAAAAGTTTGCGATATACTTTTGATGGCGAAGATTGAGATGGAATAGATACACCATTAGTATTCCATGAAATCGATTGCCCTCCTCCCCCCGTACCCAAATTGATTGAAGGAATTCTGGTTTTCGTTCCAATCTTACCAGCGATCAACTGATCCAATGAGATCGCATTCTTAAAACCAGCCAAGCCGGGTCGTTCGACCGCTGTCAACCAAGTCATTTC
Source organism: Opitutia bacterium (assembly GCA_018646565.1). GTDB lineage: Bacteria > Verrucomicrobiota > Verrucomicrobiia > Opitutales > Seribacteraceae > Seribacter. Next base: position 5,026 of record JABGUO010000274.1, read on the forward strand.
CGATGCATGCCCGCTACTTCCCTGTTGATTAGAATGAGAAAGCCCAGAGAAAAGAGTAAAATCCTTTCGCAGATGTTTTAACTCTTCAAGATAAGGAGTTATTTCATACTCATATCCTGATTTTTCAGGAAATAGGTTGGGGCCATGAAAACCCAATGCCGCATTAATCGCCACAAAACGATTCGGTACTCGCGGAAGAATCGGCGTTCGGGCAAATACTGGAGTCATTGCCTCAAGCATCGGTAAAGCAAGCGATACGCCTGCACCCTTTAGGAAAGTTCTACGAGACAACGATTCGGATCGATAAATATAGGCGGTCATAAAAGTTATTTACTTTGAAAAATAGTTGAAGCCACCACCGCATGCAAGAGATCACCCACGCGATATTTATTGGCTGCACATTTGTTGATAATTCGATCAATTTCATCCTTGTCGGAAAAGCCAAGTTCACGACCAGTTCCAAAGGTAAGCAATTTTTGAACGAATGCACGGGCCAAGGTTTTTTCATTCCCGGCCAAAGCGTTCTGAAACTCTTTAAAATTGGTGAAATGAGCACCATCAACAAAATGCCCAGATGCATCCACCAGTGGTCCCTGCTTATAGCGAACTACCTGGGCTCTGACTTTCTTTTCGACTGAAGGTGCTTGAGGATTCAAAGATCGATAATTCTCCCGGTATCCTCCAATGGGGTTAAAAGATTCAAGAGCAAAGCCAAGTGGGTCAAATTTTGCATGACATCCCTGACAGCTGATCATACTCCGATGCTTCTCCAAAAGATCCCGTAATGTCTCGGCTCCGCGAATATCGGGCTCGACTCCGGAAATTAGAGGAGGTGGCGGAGATGGCATTTGTCCAAGAATTCTCTCCATTACCCAAACCCCGCGAAGCACAGGAGAAGTATTGGTTCCGTTTGCGGTCACTTTAAGAACGCTCGCCTGAGCAAGTAAACCGCCGCGGGGAAGATCAACGGGTAATGAGACTCGACGGATCTCATGCCCCGTAACGCCGGGTACGCCGTAGTGCTGAGCCAAACGTTCATTGAGCATCGCAAAGTCGGATTTTACAAAATTAGATACGGGCAAGTTTTCTTTGAACAGGTATTGAACAAAGGCTCTAGTTTCTTTCAGCATCGATGTCTTGAGATACAAATCGTATTCGGGAAACAAAACTCGATCGGGAGAGGTAAAGTCGATATTTCTCAGATCGAGCCAATTGTTTGTAAAATCTTCGATAAATCGCTCAAAACTTTTGGCATGCAAAAGCATTTCAGTTTGCGGCCGAAGCCACTTTAAATTATTTCCTTTCACTCCATCCATGTCCTGATTGACCAACTCTTTATGCCCAAGACTTCTTGCTAAAAAGAGATGGAGGCGACTGGCCAAGGCACCACCTTTAAAATTGAGCAATGGTTCGTTTAAATAAAGAAAACGAGGTGAGGAAAAGAGAGCACAAAAAACTGTTTTCAAAGCAGATTCCAAACTTTCACCTTTCTTTCGCTCATCCCCAAAAAGATTAAAGTAATCTTCCATTTCCTCATTCGTAACCGATTGCCGAAAAGCAAGAGAACCTACTCGAAAAAGAAACTTCTGAATGGTCTTATTTTCATCCTCGCAAATTAATTCGAACTTGGGCTTGTACCAATGCTTTTCCCGGTTACTGGGATGATTAGGTTCGACCTCGTGCCTATCAATTCCTTCAAATATGTAGTCGTAACCGGTTCCTGGATAACCCTTGCTTAATGGGCCCTCAACTTCAGCCCCGATGAAGGCGAACCCTTTACCCTTATAAGTATTAGGATTCATATGCTCGAATCCAGGCACACGATAAATTCCCTGAGGATCAAACTTGATCATATAACCATGATCCAACCATACCTCCAGTTCAACAGTAGTTGATTTTTTGGGCAAAAAGGAAGCAGTTCCTAAATGGAGTTTGGGACTGCCAGGCTCATAACTCTCTGCCTGAATCAGGCAAGTAACAGCCTTGTCAGTTTGATAACCGTAACCTGTTAAACTAATCTTATAGAGACCTTCACGCTGCACTCGTGATTGGCGCAATAAACCCGTAGGGTATCCTCCACCATAAAAATGAACAATCGCTCCATTCGTTAATCTTTTCCATGATTTACCGACATGTTGATTGATCTCCCGTTCTTCAAAATTGATCTTCTTGGTGGTTTGCTTGTAGGGATGGTGAGTCTGTCGAACCGTTTGATCGAAGATCAGACCCGCAGCATGGATGTATTGTTTGAGGTGCTCCATGGACAAACCTAATGCACTTCCAATATTATTAAATTCATGCGAATGCCCGTCCTCCGGTAATAAGTCAGCAAGTCTTAGCCGAGTCCCAAATAGATCGTTCATGGTATTCTCATATTCTCTTCGGTTTAACCGACGAAGAACTGTTCCCTTTACCTTACTATGTGCCTCCGAAAGGTGACCCCCAAGTAATTCCCGCACCTTTATCAACTCAACTGGACCGGGGCGATCCTTCACCTTTTGAGGTGGCATTTCTCCATTGATCGCTCGTTCATAAATTCTCTCCCAAGTTGCAAACGCTTCAGGGTCCTCCAATTTCTCGGACAATTTATCCATCGCCAACCCACCCTTCTTTGCTCCGTCACCGTGGCAATCGAAACAATGAAGCTCAAGAAAAGGCATCAACTGACTCTTCCACTCAGCCAAAAGGCTGTAATAGGAGAAGGCGAACAGAATGATAAGAAATCGGTTATTCAATGTACATCAAGTTAGGGAACATAAACCAGATTTCAATTCGAAGAAGTTGGAAACCTAATTTTTTTTGTTTAACCTGCTGCTCATTTCTTAATTTTTTGATGAAATGTATGCAACCTAATCAAAGTTGAATCGGAGTAATTTTAAATTTACTTACCCTCTTTCCACCATTTTTTCATCAGGATGACATTACCTTGAATCTCATCAGCTCTTTCCTTTCTGCCTTTGATTGCCTGTCCGCCAATGTAGATCTTCATGTCGCTATCGTACATCTTCATCGGTTCGACTTTCTGTCCATGATCACCTGTTTCCTTAATCCACAGATCGAGAGTCTTTCTCATTTTCTGTAGAGCTTTCAAATGATTGGGGCTATCTGCTAAGTTCTCCAGTTCCCATGGATCATTGCTTAAGTCATAAAGCTCTTCTTTTGTTCTGGCAGGAGAAAGTAAAAGCTCTTTCTGTAGGTTGGTTAGTTTTCCTTTTTCTCCCCATTCCCGTATCGCCAAGTAAGTATCCTTGTTGTCCTTATATGCACAGGGTTGTAGATGCGGGCGATTCGGGTATCCGTTTCGAATGTACTTATATCGAGATGTTCGGACCGCACGGATACGGTCGTAAGTCTCATCACAACGGTCTCTGGCACTAACTGCAAATTTACGTTTTACTGCATTGGAACCGAATAAACTTTGAGCCTCCATATATTTTGGCACCTCAATACCAGCAAAATAAAGCGAAGTGGCTGCCACATCAATATGCAACACTGGATCTTTTCTTACACTCCCAGCCTTCACTCTTCCGGGTGCGTGCACAAAGAACGGGATCATCATGCCTTCATCGTAACAAAACTGTTTTCCCCGGGCGTGACTGACTCCATGATCGGTAATGAAAAAGATCACGGTATTTTCAAACTCACCCTCTTTTTTAAGACGATCTATGATTTGCCCCACCTGTAAATCCATTAAATTAAAGGTATCCAAATAGGCTGCCCAATCTTCCAACACTACCGGATGCCGTGGGTAGTAGGGGGGAACTTCAACCTTAGAAGTATCCACATGAGGAATATCTTTTGAAGATCGAGCTTGGGAACGGGCTTTTCCTCCGCTCAGACAAATCTTGGCAAAGAAAGGTTGATCCTTCTTTCGCCCTGACCATTCGGGTGCATCGAAAACTTTTGTATCCCATTCAAAATTATAATCCGATTTCCCAAACCTTAGCTTATGTTTTGGACTCGCTATTCCAGCACCATGTACGCTCCCACCAAGACATGTATAATACCCCGCCTCATTAAAAAACTCGGGAATTAATTTCACATGATCAGGTTTCTGAATTTTCACTTCACCACGTCCGCTGCGGTGATGATGAGCTCCAATACTTGTCTGAAACATCCCGGTAATTAGGGCGGATCGGGCAGTTGAGCAAACTGGTGCAGTAACCGATGCATTGGTAAAGCGTACTCCATTCTTAGCCAATCCATCCAATATTGGGGTTTGAACAAGTTTTTCTCCATTAAAACCATAATGCTTCGATTGGTCCTCGACCACAATCCAGAGGATGTTGGGACGCATGCTTTTAGGCTCAGCATGCAAAGAGATTAATCCAATGAAAAGAAAACGAAACATGATATAAGGATGTTCTGAAATTAATTTTCAAACAAGCAAATTAACTTATCTATCGTAGCATTCTCTAAAGAAGGAAGGCACCAATCCGCTTGACTTAATTTCTCCTCATTGTGAATGGCAGAAATACCTAACACGCGTAACCCTGCACCTTTCGCCGATGCAACACCGTTTGGAGAATCCTCGATCGCTAAGCAATCTCCTGGTTTTAAACCAATTCCAACCACCGCTTTTGCATAAGTCGCAGGATCGGGCTTGGTCTTGGGTACATCATCACTAGTGACGATGGATCCGAACAGGTTTTGTAACCGACCACCAGCAAGAAAACTGAGCACTGCGTCAACATCCGACCTTCTTGAACCTGTCGCTAGAGCTATGGGGAATCGTTCGGCTGTGGAAAGAACCAAATCGACTGCACCAGGCATTGGGTGGGCCTCCTCAGAAACTAATCGCCTGAGAGCATTTGCTTTTCGTTTTGACCATTCCTGAAAAAGGTTTTCGTCATATTTGATTCCTGAAAATTCAGCCAAACGTCCCATTGCGTATTTTTCATCTGACCCCGTACACTTAGCAAGAAAAGTATCATAACTCTCTTTCATTTCATCCCCCATTGCCTCGCAAATCGCCTGATAATGGGCAAACTCACTCTCGATAATCACGCCATCCATATCGAAGACGACACCCTTTAAAACTGGGTTACTCACGATTTGCTTTCTTCTTTCCATGCTTGGGTCGATGGATCAGACCTAAAAAAGTAGGCTCGATCAATTGTGCGTTCCATGATTTGCGCAACTTTTGCAACTCCTCGATCCGTTCTGGTCGTTGTTCAGCCAAATCAATGGTTTCACCAATATCGACCTTTAAATTATACAACTGGGGGTTTGCTCCCTTCCAGGTAATAACCATTTTATCCATCCCTTCGCGCACCGCGAATCGATTACGATCGAACTGTCGAAGATAAATTGCTCGATGAGGATTACCCTTGTCATCACCTTTAAGGAAAGGAATCAGGTTCACTCCGTCCAATGGTTTATCCTCGGATACTCTTGCCCCCGATAAGGCCACGATAGTTCCTCCTAGATCCAATGATGAGACAGGTGCTTCATAGGTGGTTCCCGCAGGTAGTTCCCCTTTCCATTGGATGGCAAAAGGTACACGATAACCACCCTCCCATGCATCTCCTTTTTTACCACGAAGTGGAGTGTTCTGAGATGCGTTCTTAGTCGTCGGGCCTCCGTTGTCAGAAAGAAAGGCAACAATAGTACTTTCCTCCAAACCACACTTACGTACTTCAGCTAACACCCTCCCCACTCCATCATCAACCGCACTTACCATAGCCGCATAGGTCTTTCTTTTCTTGTCCTTGATTTCAGGAAAACGACTGAGATACTTTTCTGTCGCCTCCAGAGGCGTGTGTGGGGCGTTATAAGAAAGAAATAAAAAGAAGGATAAGCCGCGGTTTCTTTTAACAAAAGAGACTGCTTCATCAGAAAAATCATCGGTTATATATTTTCTAGGTGGAACAGGTTCATAATTCTTCAGCAACCATGTTCTGTAACTTTCCGACTCACCTTTGGCGTCCTGACTTCTTTTGATAGTAAGCTTTTCTGGAAAATAAGTGTGACCACCACCAAGATGTCCGTAGAACTCATCGAATCCTCGTTTCATTGGATGGCTTGCCGGAATATGAGCCCCCAAATGCCATTTTCCGATAATTCCAGAATGATATCCAGCAGGTTTAAGAAGTTCCGCAATTGTCTTTTCATCGCGGGTCAACCCCATGTTTGGATCATTAGGCTGATACTGAGGATTTCTCTCAAATCCAAATCTTTGGGGATATCGTGCGGTCATGAAACCCGCCCTCGAGGGACCGCACACAGCATAGGCGACATATCCACTGGTACAGCGAATTCCGTTCTTTGCAATCGAATCAATATTGGGAGTGGGAATATCTTTACATCCGTTAAAACCCACATCAGCATAACCTAAGTCATCACACATAATTACGATCAGATTGGGCTTTTTCACAACAGATGCTACCAAAAAAGGGGCAATCAAATTCAATGTAAAAATTAAAAGGGGTAAAAAGAACAGTTTCATTTTGATTGGTATTTTGAATAAAATTAAACGGTAGGAGGAATAAATGCTTTCAGACTTATTAAACTTCTAAATAATGGCTTATTTACTTGCAATGCGATTAAAACATACAGGGAGTTCTCTTTTAATATCCAATCTGCCATGACTACTTATTTTTATTATTTGTCGATTTGTCTAATCACCCTCTTCCCTGCATTTTCAAATATTAAGCCAAATGTTCTTTTTATTGCAATCGACGATCTTAGACCGGAACTAAGTTCTTATGGTTCCAAAGTAAAGACACCCCACATTGATCAACTTGCTTCCACTGGTATGCTTTTCGAAAGGGCTTATTGCCAGCAAGCCGTTTGCGGGGCTTCACGCCTTTCCATTATGGGAGGTCTTTACCCTACCCTAACTGGAGAGCAAACCTTTCATGTGGATGGTTGGAGAAAAAGGCACCCCGATCTCAAGACCCTCAATCAGCATTTTACCGAGAAGGGTTTCAACACTATAGGGTTGGGTAAGATTTACCACGGGAACAATGGTCCCGGTGTAGATCAGAAAAACTGGACTCAATGGGTCAAAATGAAAGGGGTTTCTCACTACGCCAAAAAAGAAAATATCGATATTTTAAATAAAGCTCTGACCGAAATCCAACCGGGCGTTGAACATGATCCGCTCAAAGGTCCTCTAACGGAGAGTGCGAATGTGCACGACGACACTTACACCGATGGAAGGACAACCGCAAAAACTATCGAACTCCTTAAAAGCTTGGGAGAGAATAGAGAAAAACCTTTTTTCCTAGCAGTTGGTCTGACCAAACCCCACCTTCCATTCGTAGCCCCAAAGAAATATTGGGACATGTACAATAGAGCAGACTTTAACATGCCATCGAACAAAGGAACCCCCCCTGGATATCCAAGCTATGCAGCCAATCAGTTTGCTTATGAAATGCACAAGTACAGTGATTTCAATGGTAAAAGCCCCAAGGATTTGTCTGATAAAACAAACAAACGCTTGCTTCATGGATACGCGGCATGCACAAGTTATGCAGATGCATGTGTGGGGCGAATTCTCAATGCATTAGAGAAAAACAATCTCGCAGAAAATACCATTATTGTCCTGTGGGGAGATCATGGATGGAAACTTGGAGATCATTCGAGTTGGTGCAAGCATACCAACTTTGAATGCGATACCCGAGTTCCTTTGATTGTACGGGATCCTCGTTTGGAGGGTGGGCAAAAAACCAACAGACTAGTAGAATTAATCGACCTGTACCCGACTCTATGTGATCTGACTGGCTTACCTATTCCTGATCACTGCCAAGGTCGAAGTTTCCGCAAACTACTCTCCGATCCTGAAGCGGGTCATCGCTTGGACGCCTACAGTTCCTACCCGACTTACAAAAATATTGGCCACAGTATTCGTTTTAAAAACTTTCGTTATACGGAATGGCATGACAAGGATAAAAATACGGTCGCACAAGTGCTGACTAATCTTGAGGCAGACCCAGGAGAAGTCACCAATTGTATGGACGATCCAAATTGTGCCGATGATTTATCCTATGCTCAAGAAAGACTCAATCTTCGCGCCAGTCAGGCAATCCAACCCAACCCACCGAGCGAATCAGCCCCACCCCAGAAGCAATTATTAAATATCGATCCCTCTCCTGAAAACCTTAGGCAGTCGATTGATGGCTTTGGCGGTTCTCTTGCTTTTTGGGCAATTCAAGCCGATGACGAAGCCTTGGGGTTTGCATTTAAGGAATTAAAAACCACTATTTTGCGAGCCCAGGGTGAAGTATCAAAAAAAGGAATCGTTGATCACAACCGTGAGATTTTGCAACGGGCTATGAAATTAAATCCTGAACTCGAAGTCCTGCTCACTTTCTGGCAACCCCGTTCCTCCACGCTTCTCAAAACTGATGATTGGCTCGATGAAATCGCCACAGTAAAAGACAAGCAATACTTCCTAAAGTCAGAAATGGAGGATGCATGGGCGACAGAAATTGTGAACCGGGTTCAGCAATATTTGGATTGGGGTATCAATGTAACCAATCTTGGGGTTCAGAATGAAACTAATTATTCTCACCTTGGCACCCAGACCTGTATTTGGGATCCATTAGTACTTAAGTCATTTATCGAAAATAAACTTAAACCGAAACTGGTAAAAGCTGGACTTAAAGTTTTAATCACCGCACCTGACCTTGCTTATGTCGGATACAAGGGAACCGAAGTGCGGCGCTTTCTACCCACTATCCAAAGCAAAGCCGTCGATCTGGTTGCCTACCACATGTATGATAGCTTTAAAGATGGTACTGATGGCAGTCTTGAAGTGCTCAGGGAAAACAGTAAACAAATCGGACAGATTCGAAATGAAAATTTCCCCCTTAAGAAATTTTGGATGACTGAAACGACAGGGGCTCAATGGAATAATGACGAATGGCATACTTATGGATGGACTCCCGAAGCTTCTGAATTCGATAAGGCACTATTAGCTGCACGCTATATACACATGACTTTTGCCGAGGCTCAAGCAAACGTATTTTTGTGGTGGGGCTTGGTTTATTCTCTCGCTCCAGACCGAGTTAACGATCAAATGACTCGCCAAAAGCATCGTGATGAAGGCCTCGTTTTAGTTGAGGAAAAGGGAGGGGCGAACGGAAAACAAAAATTTCTCGAAAAGACCAAAAAGTTTTATTTCTTTAAACAGTATGCCAATTATATTTGGAAAGGTTCCCGAAGGATTGAACTTGAATCCCCCGCCCCCTTGGAGATAACCGCTTTTCAAACTTATGATAAAAGTAGAATTGTGGTGGTCGCAATCAACCCTTCTAACTCCAAACAAATTCTAGAAATCAAAATTCCGGATGGAATGATTGAGAGAAGAGCCTTTCAGACTGACCAAAAATTAAATTGTGAACTAGTACAACCGTCCCAAGCACTTCCCCCGCAATCAGCACGCACTTACATTTATACTCGGTAAATGAAGGTGTAAGGTTCGGCGGTCTAAATAACCACACTTGCTAATATCCTAGTATATACCTACTGACAAAAAGTGTTTTAAACGGTGGGCTTATTCCTACCTGTAGATTTAATCAGATAGCAGGAAAATGAATTCTTTCATCAAGGGAATATCAAGAAAGTCATGGTGAATTACTCTACTTTACTTTCATAATCCCACGCATTAACATGTGGTGACCAGGGAAAGTGCATACATAAGGATAATCTCCCCTGGTAGATGGAGCCGTAAAAGTAAGTACTTCTTCTTTTCCATGATCTAAAAGTTTGGTAGAGAAAAGTACATCTGTGCTATCCGGCACAAAAGCCAGATCAAATCCTTTAGCCCCAAGGATTAGGGCTTGCTGGGCCACTACATCGGCTTTTGCAGGCTTGGTAAATACCAGATTATGA
>JABGUO010000275.1 GCA_018646565.1 Opitutia bacterium
AGTATCAGAGATAAAGGCCTTTCAAATCGGCAGGCTATTAAATTGCCAACCAGTAAAAGCCGAAAGCAGTCTTTCTTTAAAATACATAAGATCAATCGAGTACTCTTATTAGAATGTTTGGTGATAACGGAGGCCTATTTCCTAGTTCTAGCAAGATAATCCCTTTCTGTAGCAATCGGGTCAGCATCACCATATTCGCTAAGTTTTGTATGTAGTTCTTTTTTCAGTAACTCAAAAGCTTTCTTATAATGTTTATCCGTTACTAAATTCTTCAGTTCACCTGAGTCTTTTAAAAGGTCATAAAATTCATACTCAGGGCGATGGTTCAATTTTTGCACCAACATCTTTTCCTTTATGTCATTATTTTTTTTAGCCACCCAGGAACCAGCAGGAGTAAATTGCTTAGGCATTACCTTCGGATTATACAATAGATGAAGGGCTTGGCTGAGAGTTATATTAGATGTCTTGGATGAATAGTTGGGATTATAGATCAAAGAATATCTCTTATTTCGAATCGAGCGCATGGGGTAAATGCGATCTTTATTGTCCAGAATTCGACAATTGGTAAAGGCTCCATAAACATATTTTCGGATGGGTCCCCCCTCCCCTTTTAGCAGAGATAAAAAACTTCTCCCATCACAAGCTCCCCTAATTAAATTCCCGCCTAATCCTTTAACCAGAGTTGGAGTGATATCAGCAATGGAGACTAATTCCTCAATGCTTGTGCCGGGTTCTGATAAACCAGGCCAATGCATAACAAGTCCCGTCCGAAGTCCATTGTCGTAACATGTCCATTTAGCAAAAGGAAGTTGGCTTCCCTGCTCACTACAGACGATAAGAATAGTATTATCCCATAGGTTTCTTCTCTCGAGTTCCGCTCTTATCATGCCTACCAAGTAATCAAAATTGCTTACTTCAGCATAATATTTAACCATCTCCTTTCGCAGCTCAGGAGTGTCCACCCAATAGGAAGGAACAGAGATCTTATTATGGTCATACCGAGAGGGATCACCGGTAGTAAATGGTGCATGGGAATCATGGGATCCAACAAATAGGCAAAATGGCTGCTGCTTCTTTTTACAGTCATCAAAGAAAGTGATGGATCTACGAAGAATTTCTGGATTGGCATCATCACTTTTGCTCACACCTCCAAGTAGTTCAAACGGATAGCATTCCTTCGGTCCAACATGAGATTTACCAAGCAAGCCAACTCGATAATTAAGAGGCTTAAGGTAATGAACAATGCTTTTTGTGCCCGGCACAGATTTGGAATGATTGGGTAATGTTTCAGTACGCCAAGGAGAACGCCCGCTGTATAACTCTTGTCGAAAAGGGCCACACATAGCTACAGAACAATATGCTCGTTCAAAGCGGGTGCCATCCTTTGCAAGACGATCAATATTTGGTGTTTTACAATCTTTGTTGCCGTAGATCCCCCAGGAATCTCGGTTCATGTCGTCAGCAAGTAAAAAAACGATATTAGGTTGCTTGGCGGTTAGCGTATTTAATAGAGCTGCTAGAATGATCCAGTGTAAAATATTTGAGTACATATGAATGTTTTAATGCTAAAGGATATGATTAACTTACCCAGCTTGCATCGAAGATTTAATGAAGTAAATCAGCCAGAATTTTTTCAGTAGACAAGGTTTTTTGGTGTCTGGCTAGATACATATTTTGGGTACTCTGAGAAACAATCTTAGTAAATTCTGGATATGCTCGACCCGCCACATCAATAAAACCACATTGATGGTTCTCACGATCATTTCTACCTGATGCTGATTGATCCAACCATTGAAACCAATGCACCCCAACAAAACGTCGATCAGCCAGTGCAGACGCCAAATAATGAGCGAAAGAGTACCCTCTTTGTCGTTGATTCCAAGAACCAGAAAGTCCGGGACTAGGTACCCCTCGATCAACGGCTCCAAAATGGAACTCACTTGCAAGGATGGGGATATCCAAGCTTTGAGGAAGCTGCCAAGACCTGACCCTAGAATCATATACATTTACAGAAAAGACATCTACTAAGCCAAGCGCTGCTTCTCCCAAAACAGAAGGTCCTCTATGAGTTCGACAACCTAAGTAAAGAGTTCCTGGTAAAACCTTATTAATTGCAGCTTTGCACTTTTCGAAAAAAACTCGGGCAAAAGGCAAATAAAGACCATCAAGATCTTTGATTAGCAGTGGATTCGTAGATTTTCCCAGCTTTTTTAATTCTGAAACTGCCCATCTTTTAGTGGGGCTATCGGCAGGTAACTTTTGAATAATCTGTCCAATCTTGTCTGGCCATTCCAATTCATTACCAATGAATATTCCCATGCAAAAAGGATCACCTTTGGACCAAGACAACTTCTTTAAACTCTCTTCCAAATCTTCTTGAAAGTTTTTTCGAAATGGAGACGGAAATTTTCGATAACCACTTTGCTGCCACCAGATTGAGGAAATCAACGAATAAGGAGTTTTTCTGTCTTTCTGCAAGGCATCATCTGACCAACACCCCAAAGTATTTACCCCCCAGGACCGCATTCTATTGTGCGTACCCTGCTTGACTGTTTTTTCCCAATTCTTACCAAAATACCTTCGATAATTAATTGCGGGGAAATTGACATATGTTTTCCCACCGAATTTTCGTATACCCTCCCATCGTAAATAATCATTCGCTCCGGGCAGATAAGTAAAAAATCTATTATTATTTCTCTTTTGATTAACCAAGGTTTCAGCTTTCCATCCGGTCAGACAAGTTCCCACCGAAAAAAACAGGTAACCTTCGGGATCAACGAGCCACCACTTACCATTGACTTTTTGTGTTCGAAAACGACCGGTTGCCTCATTTTTTGGACCCTCCAGCCAACCTCCAAATTTACTGAGTTTTCTTTCTTCTGCTTCTTTTGCTACTTTATTGAATTGGTTCTGCATTGTGATACGAGCATCCTTTAGACTTGTTGCTTTACCGGGCCATTGTACTGCCCGCACTTGGCCGAGTTCATCGAGATAAGGAAATGACTCTAGTACTTGGGACAATTTTGGTCTATTGGGCCAAGCAAGAATGGGAGCATCTAGCAAAGCGTTAATCCTCCCAGATGATGATGTTAGGTCCAGTATAATTTCCCGCACATCTTGTGGATAGAATTTCCTCCAATGCACTCGATGCCCATTCGGCTTCGCAAGTTGTTCCTGAAAGAGATTCGAGCCTTTATATTGTTCTTCAATCATTGGGAATGGAAAGCCGAATGTTACCTTCTCCCAACTAGGAGCCACCCCAAAGCCAACCGCATGATTGGACCAACTGGTCAAATTGCCATTATTCATTCTGCCTTCGATTGTAGTAACTCCAGGCTCCCAATTCCGCAGGGAGATTCCTACAAGTTTGAAGCCTGAAATATCCCATTTATTGCCCATCCTAGGAATCAAAGATATTCGCAATGGGCTTGCTCCCTCTATTTTCCATTTTTTACCCCAATTTTGAACTTTAGCTTTTAAGGGTGCATTTATTTTACAAATTAAATTTGCACGAGGCGTTAGAAGCTCAAAAGAATGGGGTCGAGGGTGCAATTCATCCTTATCCTGTTTTGCTAAAAAAAAGGGCTCCGTACTTCGGGATGATTTTAAAATTCTTTTTAACTCGAACTCCATTCGCCTCACACGACTAATTTGAGCATCCTCAGTAATACGGTTTTTGCTCTCTAAGGGATCGTTCGACAGATCGTATAATTCGATGGATTTTAGCTCCTTCGTAGTAATTAATTTCCAATTACTTTCTCGCACCGCTTTTTTGGATTGTTGACCATGGCTTTTCCCATTGTTTGCCTGAATCAAAAGAGAAGTCCGTCCCGGAACAATTTTCTCTCCTAGAAGAGACCCAAGGAAGGATTCACTATCTAGTCCATCTTTTAGACCCATTGGTTGTTTTAACAGTTCGGCGAAAGTCGCATATATGTCCTGAAGCCCGATCAATGCATCCGACTGACTGCCAGCAGAAATCGGCGAGTCTTTGTCGCCATTCCCCCAACGGGCAATGAAAGGAACCCGGTGACCGCCCTCATAGACTTGAGCTTTACTTCCTCGAAAACCTTCATTGGAATTATGGTCTTCTCGGTATTTCCCAAAAGAACCGCGGGAAAGACCGCCGTTGTCACTGGTAAAAATGATCAAGGTGTTTTCAAACTCACCAGCACTTTTTAGTCTGCTAATAATTTTACCAAGCGTAACATCGGCCTCCCCGATCATATCAAGGTGTGCATCGGGAGAAACTCCTTTGATTTTTTCCCCATCTAACTGTTCCGGAGGAGTGTGTGGCACATGACAAGACTGGCTACTATAATGCATAAAAAAAGGTTTCCGAATACCATTAGATTCATTTTCTGAGAAGTGCTTGCTGATAAAGGAAAGTGCTTTTTGGGTTAGAATGGATCCGAATTTAGAGGAATCCCAACTGGGAGAGCCAAACCCGTCAGCTTCAATCACAGAATCCCCATACTGACCCGCTTTCCACTCTCGTAGTTTTGATTCTTCGCCCACAAGAATCCCATTCTCTAGTGCAATATAAGGAGAGCCCTGAATCCCTTGCGGAAGCTCGTAGGCATAATCAAAGCCAAGCGATGCAGGAGAATCTTCCACTTTACGTGAAAAGTCGAAGTCCTGAAATCCGCCTTTCATACTCAACTTGGGTTTACCAGTGGATTTACTGAAAACCTTCCCACCCAAATGCACTTTTCCCAAAAAAGCGGTGTGATAACCTGCTTTTTTGAATAGTTGACCTATTGTCTGTTGACCTGGCAAAACTTGAGATGGCATATTGAATAACCAAGTTCCATTTGGGTTTCGTCCTCGCCACGGATAATTTCCAGTCAAAATGCTGTAACGAGTCGGAGCACATACCGCAGCAGGAGCATGTGCATCTGTAAAACGGATTCCTTCCTTTGCCAATTTTTCAAGGTTGGGCAAGTGTACTTTACTGCCCTTATTGTAAGCCCTGCAGTCGCCAATCCCCATATCATCCATCAAGAAAATGATAATATTTGGAGGAACCGAGAATTCCACCTGCCCGTTTGCCTCCCCAAGAAAGAGAAAAAAGAGTAAGAAATGTATGGGCTTCCTGAACATAGAGATAGAGCAGATAAAACTAATAAAGCTCAACTAACTTATCAGTAAATCGGTCTTTAAAAAATTTCGGCTATTCAACAGGCTTAACCGAAACAATATAAGTGAGAAGAGTTATTTTAGCGCCATCCTGCTTTTTGACCTTGGCATTTATTTTCACTTTTTGATCGATCAGTCCACCAACTTTATCTTTGGTTCCTTTGTTAAATGCATAGTACTTTTTCTCATCTTCACCGTCGGTAAAAACAAATACTCCTTTTTCGTTTTTGCTAAATATACCTGTTGTTTGTAATTTGCTTATCTCTTCTTTTGCATATGAGAGAGAAGTTAAGAGAAACGATAGTAGGATAATGAATTTCATGCTTTTCTCGTAGATTATTGTGAATGTTAATCTGAAATTAATCCGAG
>JABGUO010000276.1 GCA_018646565.1 Opitutia bacterium
CGTATGTTTCTTAATATAACCCGAACCTTACCCAGCCTGATTTGGGCATTTTTATTCGTTATATTTTTTGGCCCCACCCCCATTGCCGGTGTCTGTGCTCTCACCTTTTACAGCTTGGGGTACCTCGGTAAGTTTTTTAGCGAAAGCTTTGAATCGATGGACATAAAAGTGGCTCGTGGACTGAAGCTTATTGGAGCAAATCCCATCCAGGCTTTTCTTTATGGACTCTGGCCAAATGTGAAAGCACAGGTTTGGAGTCATTCCTTATGGATGCTGGAATATAACATCCGATCGGCCAGTATTATTGGCTTAGTGGGAGCGGGGGGAATTGGAATGGAATTAAATAAGGCGATGGAGATGGCAAGTGGTTTTCAAAAAGTAACTACTATTTTGATCTGCATCCTGGTAATCGTAATTTTTCTTGATCTATTGGGCCAAGCCATTCGTCGCTGGATCACCCAAAAAATTAATCCCAAATCAATCTCAGATTAATTGCTTAAAGAATTCCTCAAAGGAATTAATGGCACGGTCCATAATGGTAAGATTAAAACTTTCATCCGGTGCATGCAAATTGTCTTCGTTTGTAAAAAGACCGATCATCAGGGAGTCTAATCCCGCTAATTCCTTCAAATCTTGAATAATGGGAATGCTGCCCCCTTCCCGTAGGAAGATCGGTCGTGTTCCAAAACCAGACTCAATACAATCTTCCGCCACAGAAAAGGCTTTCTTCATCAATTCACTCTCCTGACCACTCGAACCTGGCTTCCCCGGTGGGATCACAACATAAGGATCTCCTCCCCCCTTCAATTCTACTTCTACCCGAACCGCAGAGGGACAGGCTTCCTCGATCGCTTGCCGAACCTTATTGGCAATATCTTCTGACTTTTGATCGGGGACTAATCGACAAGTAATTTTAGCAAACGCTTCAGCAGGGATTACCGTTTTCGAACCCTCGCCCTGATAGCCTCCCCCCACTCCATTAAATTCTAATGTTGGACAAAAACGTATTCCCTCAAGAGAAGAATATCCCGGAGGAGGAAAAAACTCGGGCACTCCAAGGAATTTCGCATAGTCCTCCTCTGTAATTGGTAATTTGGCAAGTTCTTCGCGCTCCCACTGCTCAGGCGGTCGAACTGCATCATAAAAACCGGGCACAGTCACCCTTCCCTCCTGGTCATGAAGAGAGGCACATGCCTGCATCAAAGCCTGCAGTGGGTTAAGCAATGCACCCCCATGAACTCCCGAGTGCAAGTCCTGCTTAGGGCCAAAAATCTTCACCTCCATAGCACTTAAGCCACGTAAGCCGGTAGTGACTACCAATTGATCGGCCCCTGGACTGCCAGTATCTGAGACTAAGAGTAAATCCCCTTGTAGTTTTTGTTTATGTTCTTCTAAAAAACCTCGAAAACTCGGACTACCAATCTCCTCTTCACCTTCAATTAAGTAGGTAATATGTAACGGGTAATCTGGATTATCTCGAAAAACTCGAGCCAAGGCAGACATATGAACAATTTGGGGGCCCTTATTGTCCGCCGCACCCCGACCATAAAGCCTGCCATCGCGCTCCACCGCATCAAAGGGGTCTGTCGTCCATAAATCCAAAGGGTCTGGCGGTTGGACATCATAATGACCATAAATCACCAACCTGGGCCAGGACGGGTCTCCCCGGGTCGCTAAAATAATGGGATGAATCGGTGTGGGAATTAAATCCACCTCAAATCCAAGTTCCTTGAGTCGGGAACAGGCAAATTCACGCGCCCCACTTACGCCGTCCGCAAAGCTTTGATCTGCGGAAACACTTGGAAAACTGACATACTGACGCAGGGCATCAACTGGAGAATCTAATAGTATACTCATGGATTTGGTTTTTCCCCGCGAGCCAACTTGGCTTGTCGATAAAGGGCAAGTGCATGGTCCATATTGGACCGCAAAAATTCAATTCGATTTCCGGGATTGGGATGGGTGGATAGAAACTCGGGCATTTTCCTTTTTCTTCCGCCCTGCATTTTCTGCCAGAAAGAAATAGCAGCCCGAGGGTCATAGCCCGCCCGGGCGGCATAAAATAATCCCTTGTGGTCCGCTTCTCGTTCCTGTGACCGCGAGAAAGGTAGTGCCATCCCTACAGTTGTCCCCACACCATAGGCTCCGGTGGCAAGAACTCGATCAGTGGTGCTTTTTTTGCGCATTGCCGTGTTTAAAATAACTCCCCCCAAGGCAATGCCCATTGCTTGAGTCATTCTTTTGTTACTGTGGCGAAATGCAACATGGGCTATCTCATGACCTATTACCGCGGCCACTTCATCCTCATTCCCATTGGCCAAGGTAATAAGACCACTATTCACTCCTACCTTCCCTCCGGGCATGGCAAAGGCATTTGGTTCTGCTTTATTAAAAACCACTAATTCCCATTCTGTTCCTGGAAGGTCGACCCTTGCGACACCTGCAATCCGCTTGCCTATTCGCTCAATCATGGCCTGATGAAAAGGATTAGTGGAGAGCCTTTCCGATTTTTTCATCTGCGAAAACTGACTCTTTGAACGCTTCGCTAAGTGCTCGTCAGATAGCATGGCACTTCCGCAACCACTGCCTAACGAGGCCAAAACAATAAGAACCAGCGAACCGGTTGCTTTTAAATTATGAACTTTCGTGTTGATAGTTATATGATATTAAAAACTTAAAAAATCACTAATGAATGCAAAATTATTCTAGGTATTAATGCCGAAAATGTCGGATCTTTGTAAATGCCATTGCCATACCACGATCATTGGCCGCCGCAATTACATCCTCATCCCGCACGCTCCCACCCGGTTGAATCGCAGCGGTGGAACCGGC
>JABGUO010000277.1 GCA_018646565.1 Opitutia bacterium
CATGTACGGTTGGCGAAATGGAACCGGTAAGCGACCCGAATTCTACCCGGATACTTTACCTCCCGTAGTCAACATTGGTCCAGGCTCCCCTACCGGGGTCACTTTCGGATACGGAGCCAAGTTTCCACCCAAATATCAAAAAGCGATGTTTATTCTGGATTGGAGTTGGGGGAAAATCTATGCCATTCACATGAGTCCTGATGGAAGCACTTATTCCGGGGAAAAAGAGACTTTCATTACTGGTAGTCCACTTCCGGTAACAGACGCAATTATCCATCCAGGGGATGGATCCATGTACTTTGCTATTGGCGGTAGAAAAGTTCAGTCAGGACTCTACCGGGTCAGTTATACTGGCGAGGGAAGAACCGCCCCTATCTCCACAAAACCCAGCGTGAATGAACTTGCAAGTCTACGGCATCAGCTGGAAAATTTGCATATTGGCAAACATCCTAAGGCAATGGAATTGGCTTGGCCGCATATCGATCATCACGACCGCTTCGTCCGATGGGCCGCCCTCATGGCCATCCAGCGTTTGCCAGTTGAAAAATGGGCTTCGAAAGCTCTCCAAGAAAAGAATCATGGCAAACGGGTAAATGTGCTTCTATCCCTAACCAAAGCTGCAGGAATTGATCCTTTTCACCGTCAAGATACGGATCCTCCCATCAATCAAAAAATGGGCCAACAGATCCTTCAATCCCTTCTTCAAATCGAATTGAAGGATTTGACTCCCAGTGAGCGGCTCACCTTGGTACGAACCTATCAGGTTGCGATGGTTCGTTTTGGCAAACCATCTCCACAAGTAGCTGCGAAAATTGTCACACAATTAGATTCTCAATTTCCCGCTAAAAATTTTGAAATGAATTGGTTACTTTGTGAAACCCTTGCCTTTCTTGATTCACCCACCGCAGCCAAAAAAGGAATAGCTCTCCTTTTGGAGGCTCCCACACAGGAAGAGCAAATGGAATATGCCCGTTCCCTCCGCAACCTGCAAAGCGGATGGACCCATGAACTACGAACCCAATATTTTAATTGGTTTCTCAAGGCCGCCAATTACCGTGGTGGGGCAAGCTTTACCAAATTTATAGAGTTCATACGGAACGATGCAGTGGCCAGCTTGAGTGCCAAAGAGCAAAAAGATCTTGCTGTCCTGCTTAACAAAAAAGCCGAGGTAAAGTCACCTGCAGAGGTTATGGCAGAGGCCATGGCTGGTAGGACATTCGTTAAAAACTGGAAATTGGAGGAATTAACTAAAGCGGCATCCACTGGGCTTAAGGGTAGAAACTTTAAGGTTGGTCGCAGGATGTTTGCAGCAGGTGGTTGTTACGCGTGCCACCGATTTGGAAATCAAGGCGGCATGAACGGCCCCGACCTGACCGGATCGGGCGGACGCTACTCACCTCATGATCTACTCGAACAAATCATGTATCCAAGCAAGGAAATAAATGAACAGTTTGTACCCACTTTCGTGACTTTAAAAAACGGGGATACTTTATCCGGAGTTGTCGTTAACTTGAATGGTAACCGCGTTACCTTAAACACCGATTTATATAACCCGAATCAAAGAACGAGCGTGCAAACAAATGAAGTTAAAAGCATGGGACCGTCCACCGTCTCTCCCATGCCCCCTGGACTTCTCAATATGATGGAAGAAGAAGAAGTAATGGATCTGCTAGCATACATTTTAAGCGGTGACGATCCTCAGCATAAGTTCTTCAAATAATATAGCTTATGAAAAGGCCGGGGATACTTTATGTAACCGGATTCGTTTTCTTTATTAGTGTTCATTATCTTGGCGGAAAGAATAGTTTTGAAGTTACCGAAATTCCTCAAGAAGTAAGACATCGCTTAAAATTGGATGAATTTCATCAGCAGCATATTGACCTTCACGGATTTTCTATAATTGGATCAGCTAAAGTTTCGAGTTATGCGTTAAAAGAGGCTGCTTTTCTGATCCAAAAGATGGTCGGAGATAGAAACGAATTACTTTCGATGCTGAATCAAAACAAAGCTCGTTATGTAGTGATGGCCAGAGATGAATTTACTACAGACATTCCCGAACACTCGGACCTGAAACCTTCCCAATATTGGGATTATCGAGCTCGTGGTTTAGGTGCTACCTTTGCTCGCCCTGCCGTCACATGCGGAGAGGAAAACCTTCTTGGTATTAAAGGAGATCCATACGCAAAAGAGAATATTTTGATTCATGAATTTGCCCATGCCTTGCATCAAATGGCACTGATACAATTAAATCCAAACTTTCAAAAGAGAATTGAAGCGTGTTATAAAAATGCAATTACAGAGAAAATTTGGGAAGGAACATACGCATCGACTAATGAAAACGAATATTGGGCTGAAGGAGTTCAATCCTGGTTTAACACCAACCGTGAAAACGATCATGATCATGGGTATATTAATACAAGAAAAGAACTCAAAAAAGCAGATCCACAACTCGCCCAATTAATCAAAGAAACTTTAGGCGATTCAGAATGGAGGTATCAATTACCTCATAACAGACCGAAAATTCCTAACCATTTTTCAGGATTCAATCGAGAAAAGGAAAAAGCTTTTGCATGGCCAGATCAATTATTGACATGGCAAAAAGATTTTGAATCTGGAAAAATCAGTTTGGCACCAAAAGGAAGCCCAAAAATCAAACCATTATCTATTAACGCAAACATGGTTCAAAAATCTAAATTTTCAAACAA
>JABGUO010000030.1 GCA_018646565.1 Opitutia bacterium
GTGCACATCTATTTATTTCGAAAGCACGGAATCCATGTTAAGGAACCAAGACCCAAAAAAGACTCATACTTTTGGCCCGATCAAATCCTTAAAGATGCGATTGCCTGCCTCGCTGTGTTGTTGGCAGTGGTTGCACTTACGGTTTATTTTCATGGTGCCCCTCTTGGTCCGCCTGCTGATCCTGCCAATGAGTTTCCTGCTCGGCCAGAATGGTATTTCCTATTTCTTTTTCAGTTGCTCAAGTATGTACCTGCCTTTTGGGGTGCAGTCATTATACCGGTCTTTCTTGTCCTTTGGATCTTTTTACAACCCTTTATTGGCTCCACTCGACCTGGTCATCAGTTAAATATTGGCTTTTGGTGGACCTTGATTGCTGGATCGGTTGCTCTTACTTTACTGGCGTTTTCCGAGGATAGCGCCAACCTGCGACATTCTGCCGCATTGGAGGAAGCGGATTGGCAGGCAGAACGGGTATTATCAATTGTTCAAGAAGAGGGTATACCTCCTGCAGGTGCAGTTACTCTATTGAGGAAGGATAATGAAAATAGGGGACGTAATTTGTTTGCTGCCAACTGTGCAAGTTGCCACCGCTACAATGGTCATGACGGGCGCGGGTATCCCCTAGATGATGCCCAGTCTGCTCCAGAATTAGCTGGGTTTGCCAGTGTTGAATGGATCACCAAATTACTCAATCATGAGCATTATATATCGGAAGAATATTTTGGTGGCACCAAATTTAAGAATGGTACGATGGCCCGAAAAGTTTTGGCCAAATATACAGCCGAAGAAATTGCGTTACTTCCTCGCATTGCCAGATTGCTTTCCGACATGGCCGAACTTCCCTATCAAACCCCCTTGTCCGAGGATGAGAGAGAAGAATTGCTCGCCCTCTTTTACAATGATGATTTGGTCTTCCAGGACGGTTTGGCTTGTATCGATTGTCATGACATTGATTCCGAAGAAGATGGCTACGCCCCTGACCTGACCGGTTATGGTTCCGATGAATGGACAATTGCTTTTCTTGAAAACCCAGAAAATGAAAGGTTTTATGGAGATGAGAATGACCGGATGCCTTGTTACGGAAGGGATGGAAAGTTAACAGACGAAGAAATTAAAATCCTCTCAGACTGGATACGCTCCCGTCCGTCCGAGTAATTCTCTTAATTTGTTTTGTATTTTGGGTTAGGCATGACTTAATCCAAATGTGTAAAAGTACTTGGATTGGTTAAAGAAATGTTCTATCTAAATAAATGTAATTGATGTAGGATAATCGCTAAAAAGGTAGAAATAGAAAAAATCTAATGACCCAAGTTTACCTTTATCAAGATGGCCAACAAGTTGGTCCCTATGAGTTGGAAGCATTGCAAAGTTGGATTCAGTCTGGACAATTACAACCTACCGAACCTGCATGGTTTGAAGGCTGTCCTGGTTGGGTAACTCTGGCCGAAGTCCCTGGTATTATTCTACCACAGGGCGGGCAGGGTAATCGTTCTTTGGATGTGCCTCCTTTTGAAGCCTATGAGGGGGAGGATCCATATCTTTTTATCAGTTACTCTCATCAGGATGCTCACTTAGTGTACCCGGAAATTACAATACTTCGCGAAGCCGGCTACAATGTATGGTACGACGAAGGAGTGGCAGCGAGTAACGAATGGCCGGAAGAAATCGCCAATGCGGTACTTGGATGCAGTGTGTTTCTTTGTTTTATATCACCACGAGCGACAGATTCCATAAATTGTCGGAATGAAATCAATCTGGCTTTAAATGAGAAAAAACCGTTCTTGGCGATTCACCTTGAAGATACCGATTTGCCACCTGGTCTTCGTCTGCGAATGGGAGATTTACAGGCGATTTTGAAAAATAAAATACCCGTTGATAGGTATTTTCATAAGGTTTCAGGCACTTTGGATCAATTGCTCGGTCGCAAGGGAAAAGTCAACTTAGGTGCTTCCGAAAAAGCAACATCTCTCTTTGTTTCTCGGGGTGGTCAAACCTTTGGGCCTTATTCTTCTGAACAAGCTA
>JABGUO010000278.1 GCA_018646565.1 Opitutia bacterium
ATCTAATTATTTATCTTAATTACCGCTATCCAAGGTTTTAAATAATTTGAAAAGCGGATTTTTGGTAGTAATAAATAAAGAAATATCCGAATTTAAAACTTCCTTGTAAGTTTCTAAGGTTTTTATAAAACTGTAAAACTCGACTGCTTCGGGGCTTTTATTATAAGAGGATGCATAGATTGCAGATGCATTTGCATCTGCTTCACCGTAAATTTTTTGAACGGATTTGTATGATTCGGACTCAATTTCTGCAAGGTCTTTTTCTTTCTTACCCATGATCTTTGCTGCCTCACCGGCACCTTCTGAACGAAAACGATCGGCAATTTGATTACGCTCACTTACCATTCGCTCGTATATTCGACGCCTGACTGTTTCATTGTAATTGATTCTCTTAAAACGAACATCGAGCAATTCAATGCCAAAACCCTTCAGTTTTGTTGCCGCTTTTTCCAAAATTTGCTGCTCTACTACTTCTCTTCCAATGCTGATCTTGTTGAGCGTGCCAACTTTACCAATTCCTTGAACTAAAGATTCATCCGTTTTTGCCTTACGATCTTTATTAGTTCGTACAATTTCGATGAGTTCATGTCTCGCCACTGCGTTTCTAATTTCACTCCCCAAGATATCATCCAAACGAGAGAGTGCACTCCGTTCGTCACGAAGTCGCAAAAAATATTGCATGGGATCATCGATCCGCCAACGAGCAAATGTATCAATAATCAAATAAGTTTTATCCTTCGTGGACATTTCATTGGACGGTCCATCCCAAGGCAGAAAGCGCTTTTCAATTCGATTAATGTCTTGAATAAAAGGCAGTTTAAAATGCAATCCTGCTTTGGTCTGGGGATCGCCCACCGGTTTTCCGAATTGAGTGATTATGACTTGGTCGGTTTCTTCGACAACATATGAACAAACATACACTGCCCATAATACAAGAATGATTGGAATAAGTGCTAATTGTAATTTCATCTTTAAAGTTCTCCTTTTGTTCCGGCATCCAATTTAAGAAACGGTAAAACTTGAGAAGCATCTTCATCCAAGATTATCTTCTTTCCCATTTGTGGAATGACCTCCTTCATCGATTCCAAATAAAGTCGGGTACGAGTTACCTCAGGAGCTTTTAAAAATTCCTCTAAACGATAATTAAATCGTGCCACATCACCGAGGGCCTCATTCACTCTTTTTAAAGCGTAACCTTCGGCAGCCTGTATTTTTTGATCTGCCACTCCACGGGAACGCGGAATTTCTTTGTTATATTCACCATTTGCTTCATTGATCATACGCTCACGCTCCTGTTGGGCTTGGTTCACCTCGTTAAAGGAGGCTTGTACTGGAGGTGGAGGGTTTACATTTTGAAGTTGGATTTGGTCGATACCAATTCCTAATTCATACTTCTTTACCAACTTCTCAAGTCTTTCTCTCGCTTCTTCTTCTATCTCTTGCCGACCAATAGTAATGACTTCATCTACTGTGCGATCTCCAACAACCGTGCGCATAACGGATTCAGAAATATACCGGAGAGTTCCTTCCGGATCGAGGACCTTAAATAAGTAAAGGCTAGGGTCGTTAATACGATATTGTACAATCCATTCAACTACTGCTGCATTGAGATCACCAGTCATCATACTTTTTTCGATCTCACGAACCCGGCGATCCATGGATTGATTTGGATTTGTTCCTCCCGGAGTACTGAATCCATACTCTTGTTTTAACTGACGACGAACAGGTAGAACATACACACGCTCGATTCCAAAAGGGAGCTTAAAGCGGAGACCTGGTTCTACCGTTTTCGAATATTTCCCAAATTGTAATACCACTCCCTGAGATTCTGCGGGTACAGTATAAATGGAGGTGAGCAATCCAGCTAGCACCGCGATGATTACAACGACCCAAATGATGATTCCACTTCGGAAAAAATCAGGTATTCGAATTTCTGTTGGTTGATTCATAAAGAGTTCACAAAATAGATTTTATGGAAGGGGGTCAATGAAGGATGTCTTTTTTCTCTCCAGAAATACAGATTACTACTTCTTAATATCATATTTAGACCTAATCGATAAATCTACTGCTCTTGCTTCATAGGCAAAACCAGAAGCAGGCTCCAAGTTACTCATTCGAATAGTCTTCGTCGTAAAAGGTAGATCATCAATCATGGGGTCTGTATGAATTTGATGCCGGTGAAAAGGGTAAGTAGACGGAAATGAACGAATTGAATTACCCGACTCAGAATCAACTACTTGAAAATACTTTTTTCCAGCAGATAAAGTGATCTCCGCACATCGAAGCAAACATAAATCCCCTGCCATCGGTGCACTTCCGCCTTGAAAAGTAACCCGTTGAAGATCAGCTCCCAATTTCGTTTCTGAATAATAAGAAGAATTATAAATACTCCCTGCACCGCAGCCACAAAATTGAAACAGAACTAAAATGGATAAGTATCGAAAGAATAAACTCATCCTACCAACCTATAACAGGATGGGA
>JABGUO010000031.1 GCA_018646565.1 Opitutia bacterium
ATTGTTGGAAGAGCGTTTGTTACAGTTTGATGGTACTCTTCTTTTGGTCAGTCACGACCGCGATTTTCTTAACAACGTCGTCACCGCTACTTTTGCAATGGATGGAAAAGGCGGAGTTACGGAATACGCGGGTGGCTGTGATCGTTGGCTGGCGGAACAGGAAGAGGGCAAGAATTCGAGTAATCGAGCAAAGCCCAGGGTGGTTGAAAATAATGAAAAACCTCGAAAACTTTTAAATAAAGAAAAAGAAGCCCTGATTGAATTACCCAAAAAAATAGAAAAGATGGAAGCAGAACGGGATCAAATTACCGCGATTATGCAAAGTCCGGATTACTATCGAAACCCAAAGAGTGATCCAACCGGTGACCAAGAAAGTTTGGAGAAACTGGAGAAAAAAATCGGCATTTCTTATTCACAGTGGGAAGAGCTCGAAGCCATCGCTGATTGATGTTTTAATTTTTCGTTAAAATTTCTTTTTAACGGAGAGTTTGAGTATGACGGTTATAAGCCTTTTAACTGAAAAGTATTCTATTTCTTGTAATAATAAATTAAGCAATCCTGTTTTAAGAATGTTGCCATACAAACTGTTCAGGGTTTTTAGTTAATTTAATATGAAATTCTCCCTTCCCCTTTTTTTTGTTTGTTTTTTAGTGTGCTCAGGCCAGGCGGAAAAAAAGTTAGAATTTAATCGTGATATTCGACCCATTCTTTCAGATGGGTGCTTTCATTGTCATGGCCCGGATGAAAAGGAAAGAAAAGGGGGCCTTCGATTGGACCTCGAAAGTGATGCTTTTAAGAATGCGAAATCTGGGTTTCCCGCAATTATTAAGGGGGATTCTGAAGAGAGTGAGATGATTGCCAGGATCTTTCTTTCCGTAGATGATGAGGAACATATGCCTCCTCTGGAGAGCGGGAAGTCGATCACTCTAGAGCAAAAGGAAATTTTAAAAAAATGGATTGCGCAAGGGGCAGAGTATCAGGGCCATTGGGCATTTATAGCCCCGAAAAGGAGCTCAGTTCCATCAAATTCAGTCACCGGTCATCTAATTGATGCTTTTATTGTTGATCGACTGAAAGGGGAAGGAATGGAAATGCAGAGGCTTGCGGATAAGGAAACTTTATTACGCCGTGCCAGTCTTGATTTAATCGGATTGCCACCTTCGATTAACGAGGTTGATGACTTTGTAAATGATTCCTCTTCCAATGCATACGAAAAAGTATTGGACCGATTGCTCGGTTCTCCGCATTACGGAGAGAGAATGGCACTTGAATGGTTGGATCTTGCCCGTTACGCGGACAGTAATGGATTTCAGAGCGATGGCAGTCGGGATATGTGGCTTTGGCGTGACTGGTTAATCAATGCCTTTAATCGAAATCTTCCTTTTGATCAGTTTACCATCGAGCAATTGGCTGGGGATATGTTACCTAATCCAACGCAGGATCAGATTGTAGCGACCGGGTTTAATCGAAACCATCGACTGAATGGAGAAGGGGGGCGAATTGTGGAGGAATGGTTTGTAGAAACAGTGATTGATCGCGTGGAAACGACCGGCACGAGTTGGTTGGCCCTTACGATGACCTGTGCCCGTTGCCATGATCACAAGTATGACCCTATTTCACAAAAAGAATTTTTTGAATTTTTTGCCTATTTTAATTCCAATGAGGAAAGTGGTGTTCTTGCTGCGAACGGCAAGAATGGATTTAACACGGCACCCTTTTTAAAAGTTCCCAGTTCTGAACAAAAAAGAAAAATTTCCCACTTAGAAGACTCTTTGCAAAAATCCCAAGACGAGATGAAGAGTGCGGAATCTAAAATGGAAGATGCCCTTACCAGTTGGCTAAAGCAAACCCGCGA
The DNA here is from genome assembly GCA_018646565.1 of Opitutia bacterium. Classification (GTDB taxonomy): domain Bacteria; phylum Verrucomicrobiota; class Verrucomicrobiia; order Opitutales; family Seribacteraceae; genus Seribacter. The sequence continues at coordinate 1,856 of JABGUO010000031.1, forward strand.
AGAATTAGAAAAAAATAAAGCCCAGCCCAGTCCCTGGACAAAACTTACCAATGAAGAGGTGCTAAGTAAGGGCGGTGCTCAGTTCAAGAAACAGAAAGATGGTTCCTGGTTGGCCAGTGGAAAGAACCCATCAAGTGATACCTATGAAGTGCGGAGTGAACTTAATACCAGTAAATTGGCTGGCGTTTTGATCGAGTCATTTTCTGATTCATCGTTTAAAGGAATTAAATTTGGGCGATCTGGTAATGGGAATTTTGTGATGACCGGGTTGGAGGTGAAGTTGGAGTTTAAGGATAAGAAGAGAAAGCCAGTTGTTCTACAATTGGATAAGGCTGAGTCCAGTTATGAGCAGGAGGGATATCCCGCGATTCAAGTGGTTAAAAATGCCGCGAACCTGAAGAAAAAAGGATCAAAAGGTTGGGCTGTTCATGGTTCCAATCCTACAAGGGAAAAAACAGTAAAGGCCATGTTTATGGCCAAGTCTCCCATTTCTCTGCCAAAGGGGGCCGTGCTGGTAGTCAAGATCTATCATCAATCGGCATTCGCAGATCACAATATCGGTCGATTTCGTATCCAACATGCGGAGAAAAAGGTAAGTTCCCTAGATGCGAAATCTGGAATTCCAGGAAATCTTGTTCCTCTTGTGCGTCAGAATGTTGAGGGTTTAACGCCTCAAGAATTAAACCAATTGAAAAAGTATTTTCGCACAGAGGTGGAAAATCCCGTTTCAGTGGCAAAAGTAAGAGCAGATCAATCCAAAAAAGCTTTAGATGATTTCATGTCTAAGGTTCCAAGTACCATGATTATGAAGGAAAAGTCCGCCCCAAGGGATGCATTCATTTTAAGTCGTGGAGAATATGATCAACCGACCGAAAAAGTAGGACGGGCACTTCCTGCAGTTCTTCCTCCGTTGCCCGAAGGTCAGCCTAATGATCGTCTCGGTTTGGCGCGTTGGTTGGTGTCAGGGGATCATCCTTTGACTGCCCGGGTTTGGGTAAATAGAATATGGGAGCGTTTTTTTGGTGTGGGAATTGTAAAGACTTCAGAGAATTTTGGTTCGCAGGCAGAATGGCCAGCTCACCCAGAACTGCTTGACTGGTTGGCGGTGGAATTTGCCAAGCCTACGGCCTTACCTAAAATAAATGGAAAACCTGCACAGGCTTGGGATATGAAGGGTATGATTAAATTTATTATGCTGAGTAAAGCTTATCGTCAAAATTCCTCAGCTCCGGAGGGTTATTTTAGAAAGGATCCTGAGAATCGCCTGTTGGCCCGAGGTCCCCGTTTCCGATTACATGGAGAATTGGTTCGGGATCAGGCTTTGGCAAGCAGTGGGTTACTGATTAAGAAAATTGGCGGACCTAGCACACGACCTTATATGCCTGCGGGGGTTTGGTCCGAAACAAATCGGTATGGAAATTTAAGAAACTATACGGCAGATGAGGGCGAGGGCTTGTATCGCCGTAGTATGTATACTTTTTGGAAGCGAACTGCTGCTCCTCCATCGATGCTTTTGTTTGATGCACCAAACCGAGAAGTTTGCTACCCCAAGCGCTCGCGTACTAACACGCCATTACAGGCTCTTGCTTTGCTCAATGAGGTCACATATGTGGAAGCTGCTCGGAGCCTGGCCGAGAGAATGATGAAAGAAGGAGGTTCAGATATTCGTGGTCGATTAACCACTGGTTACCGGTTGGCCACATCACGAAGTCCCGATAAGCAGACTCTTTCTGTATTACAAAAAGGATTTGAAGAAAGAAAAATTCATTTTCAGGAAAATCAGGAGGCTGCAAAACAGATTATTTCCCATGGTAAAAAGCAGCCGGATGAAAATTTAGAACCCGTTGAATTAGCCGCTTATACTGTCACTGCGAATGTGCTTTTAAACTTAGACCGTGTTATCACCAAAGATTAGGAGTTTTACTATGAATCATTTTAATCAGCTACTCACTTCCAAAATAAATCTTTCATCGACTCAGGATTTTTTGAATCGGCGAATTTTTCTTCGTAATGGAGCGGCGGCACTTAGTGCTACTGCATTGGCCGGATTATTATCCCCACAAAAAGGGCAAGCCAAAGATCCTGGTTTACAAGGCTTTCCCCATTTTCCAGCCAAAGCGAAACGGGTTATTTATTTATTCCAATCCGGAGCACCTTCTCAGATGGACCTGTTTGATCCAAAGCCATCGATGGAGAAAGTTCGTGGTCAGGATCTTCCGGAATCGATTCGTAAGGGGCAGCGTTTGACAACCATGACTTCGGGCCAGAAAAATTTTCCGGTTGCACCCAGTATTTTTAAATTTGCAAGGCATGGGCAATCGGGGCAATGGATGAGTGATGTTCTGCCCCATTTGTCCAAGCAGGCAGATGAGTTGTGCTTTATTAAATCAATGCATACCGAGGCAATTAATCATGATCCTGCGATCACTTTTTGCCAAACCGGGCATCAGTTAGCTGGCCGTCCGAGTATTGGCTCATGGTTGAGCTATGGTCTGGGAACCGAAAATTCGGAATTGCCGTCTTATGTTGTTCTTACTTCATGGGGCACGGGTCGACCAAATGATCAACCGTTATATGATCGACTTTGGGGTGCCGGTTTTCTTCCCACTCAACACCAAGGAGTGAAATTCAGAAATTCGGGCGATCCAGTTCTTTATCTATCCGATCCGAAAGGAATGAACCGTACTATGAGGCGGGATATGTTGGATGAATTGGCTATGCTTAACCGAAAAGATCATCAGTTGGTCAAAGATCCCGAGATAGATGCCCGTATTTCGCAATATGAAATGGCTTTTCGGATGCAGACCAGTGTCCCCGAATTAACGGATGTTTCCGAGGAGCCAAAGCATATTTTAGACAGCTATGGACCGGATGTTTTAAAGCCGGGAACCTATGCTGCAAATTGCCTGCTTGCCCGACGTATGGCGGAGCGCGATGTTCGATGCATTCAATTGTTCCATATGGGATGGGATCACCACGGTGGTTTACCAAACGCAATTAAAGGACAATGCCGGGATGTGGATCAACCCACTGCAGCATTGATTCAGGACCTAAAACAAAGAGGACTGTTGGAAGATACTCTGATTGTTTGGGGAGGAGAGTTTGGTAGGACCATTTACTCCCAAGGGAAGTTAACGGAAACAAATTATGGTCGGGATCATCATCCGAGATGCTTTACTATTTTTATGGCGGGAGCAGGAATTAAAAAAGGTATGTCTTATGGTTCCACTGATGACTATTGCTATAACATTACCGAGAGCCCAGTACATGTTCATGACTTGAATGCGACTATTATGCATTTGCTTGGGGTTGACCATAAAAAGCTCACTTACCGCTTTCAGGGCAGAGATTTTCGTTTAACCGATATTCACGGAAATATTATCAAGGATATCCTTTCTTAATCTTCTTATAATTCTATCAGAACTTTGAAAAAACAAACTTCAAGACGGAGAGAATTTCTTCGCGTAATAGGTGGGGTCGGAGTTGCCTCTCTTAGTGTTCCTAATTATCTAATAGGTGCCAAGCCCAGTGCCGCGTTAAGTCGTTCGGGTGTATTGCTTGAGGCCTCCTCCTTTGCCAAACCGGGTGGTTGGAAAATCGATACCCAGCATTATTTACAGATGGGTGGAAATTATCTATTGGCTCACGGAATGGGCAAACCGGTTGAAGATGCTGAGACTGTAGTGGATTTGCCTGCGTCGGGTAAATGGAATGTCTGGGTCAGGAATCGGGACTGGTGTAAAGGAGAGTGGCAGTCACCGGGACGCTTTCAGGTCTTGGTTGAAGGCAAGCCTCTTCAGATTACTTTTGGTGAAGCTGAGGAATCCTGGCACTGGCAGTCCGGTGGTTCGGTTGAAATTGCGAAAGCTGGAAAAACCAAAATTTCTCTTCGCGACCTGACTGGGTTTGATGGACGTTGTGATGCAATATTTTTTACCCAGGAATCAAATCCGTCTTTGCCGGAGGAGGATCTAAAGGAATTATCTGACTGGAAGGATGTGCTCGCCGGTCGGTCGAAGGAAAAAGTCGAGGAGTTGTCTTTCGACCTTGTTGTCGTTGGAGGCGGGATGTCCGGTTGTGGAGCAGCACTTGCCGCCCGTTCTCAAGGATTAAGGGTCGCGGTGATTCAGGATCGACCACTTTTTGGAGGTAATGCCAGCCAGGAGATCAGGGTTCATACCCTTGGTATTCATGGCTATGGTTCAGACATTCTCAAATCAATCGACACGATCCATTATCCAAACGGAAATGAGAAAGCCAAAGTGGATCAGGTTAAAAGAGAAAAAACTATGGCAGAATCCGGCGTTGATTTATTCGCCCATCATACTGCGTGTGGATTGGAGA
>JABGUO010000279.1 GCA_018646565.1 Opitutia bacterium
AAGGGGTAATTGGGAGTGGTCAAAAGGAAGAAGATCCTGTCGAAATTTTACAAACCTGCAATGCACACGACACACTCATGTTTTTCATGAAAAATGGTCGTGTCTATGTTGGAAAAGCTTATGAAATACCAGAAGGAAGCAGGATTGCTAAAGGTAGAAATATAATCAATCTTCTCGAAATGCAAAAGAGCGAAAAGGTTGCCGCCCTTATTGCCATCGATTCTTTTGAATCTGATCAATCATTGGTTTTATGTACTCAAAAAGGAGTAGTCAAAAAAACAAAGATCAATGCGTATAAAAACCATCGCAAGGGTGGAATTATTGGAATCAATGTAGATGAAGGTGATATCGTATTAAAAGCAATAAAAACTAATCCCGATGATCATATTTTAATTCTAACCAAAAACGGAAAAGGACTGCGGTTTTGCTGTGATCAATTACGAGACCAGGGCAGAGTGACTAGGGGCGTTCGTGGGATTAGACTTAAACCCAAAGATCAAGTGGATGCTTGTCTGGTGGTCGATGATCAAAAATTATTACTGATTGCAGGACAAAATGGACTAGGTATCCGCACTCGTTTTAGTGCGTTTCTTCCAAATGGTGGTAAACTTGATAGTGATTCGCTTGAAGATGCTACCCCAAGGAAAAGGGGTGGTCAGGGTGTTACTGCAATGAATACTGAAAGGATAATCGGTGCATTGAGCGTAGATCCGGAGAGTGAAATTTTAATGATCACAAGTAACGGACAAGCTGTTCGTTGTCCTGTAAATAATGTACGGGAAACAAGTCGAGGTTCGAAGGGGGTTAAGCTCGTTAATTTATCAGGTAAAGACAAATTAACAGCTATTTCTGAAGTTATAGAACTTGACGAAGGAGATGAAATCGAAGAGGAGGGAAAAGAATCCGAAAATTTACTAGAAAACGAGTCAGGAACCGATACAGTTAACCCTAACACTGATCCCGATACTGAAACTGACTCTAGCGAATAAATTGTTTTATATTTACGATATTTGCTAGTCTTTTATAAAGCAAGAAAGCACATATTGTATCATACAACGCATTATGTGGTGTTCTTTTATTTTTTCGGCAGTGTCTTTTAGCTAGTACAGAACTCTCTTCTTTAATAAAAATATTAGTTAAGTGTTCCAATCCGTATTCTTCCAGTTGGGGATAAAGTATTTTATACATTTCTTTGGTATCGAGCCACGGTCCCCACTCCATACCACGGTTTGTACCAGTAGCATTACTGTAAGGTAGATACTTTTTGAGAAGATTTCTTTCTGTTGGTACATTGTGTGATATTATAAAGTCAGGTATTTTTTTAAATACTGCTTTAAAGAACTCGATACATTCATTTTCATTTCGAATTGTTTGTTCCGTTAAACTCACTATGGTGGAGTTTTCTGATTTGATTAAACCTATTTCTCGTATTCCATTGGAAAGTGAACCCTCAAAATCCATGGCTAAAATTTGCATATTTAAATAAATCTAAATGAATAAAATAAGTTTTCCAGTTTTTACTGAATTTGTAGAAAAAATTACAACCGAAACATCTTTATCTATTAATAAATGCTTTGATACAAATATTGTAAATAAAAGAAAAAAATGCGATGGAACAATCGTTACAGATGTTGATTTAAATACTGAACATTATATAAGAAAAAATATTGAAACATCTTATCCGAGTCACGGAATACTGGGTGAGGAGTTAATAAATGAAGAAAAAAGTGCGGAAAGCGTATGGATTATTGATCCGATTGACGGAACATTTAGTTTTGCCAGGGGGATTCCTTTGTTTGGAACCTTGATAGGGTATTTGTACGATGAATCGCCTACATATGGCTGTATGCGACTTCCTAAAGTGGGAAATGATTTATTGGTTGGAGATAATGACTCTTGTTTCTTAAATGGAATAAGTACAAAATGTTCATCTTTTGTTTCATGGGATGAAGCTCTCATTCTTACAACAGACGAAAAAAGCTTAGCGCAGTCTTCGATTGCTTCAAATTGGCAAATGTTAAAGAAACGAGAGGCTCAATTTAGAACGTGGGGTGATTGTTATGGGTATTATCTTTTATGTACAGGAAAGGCTGATGCAATGTTAGATATAGATTTAAAACCCTATGACATTCTACCACTAATACCAATTTTAAAAGGTGCAGGATTATCGATAGTAGATTTTTCAAAAAAGAAGGATTATACTTCAATACTAGCCTGTAAACCCGAAATAAAAGAAGAATTCGTTCAGTTGCTATTAAGTTAAAATGGAGCGGGCGAAGGGATTCGAACCCTCGACATCCACCTTGGCAAGGTGGTGCTCTACCAACTGAGCTACGCCCGCGTTCCGACTTAAACTATCTAAAAATTTTCTAAGTAAATCAAGTTTATAATATAAAATGTTGAACCATGTTTGGGACAAAAATTTGGTTTTACTTGACAAAAAATCACTTTTCTCTACCTTAAAACACTTTTCTCTAACTCCATGCCCCCCGCCCATGTAGCTCAGTCGGTAGAGCGCGTCCTTGGTAAGGACGAGGTCGGCGGTTCAAATCCGCTCGTGGGCTCCACATAAAATTCAAATTAAGTCAAACAAATGGCCAAAGAACAGTTCCAACGCACAAAACCCCACGTTAATGTAGGTACCATCGGTCACGTAGACCATGGTAAAACAACACTCACGACAGCAATTTTGCATGCACAAGCCCGTCAAGGTCTTGCTGAAGTAAAAAGCTATGCCGATATAGCGAAAGGCGGAACAGTACGTGACGCGTCTAAAATTGTAACGATTGCAGTTTCTCATGTTGAGTACGAATCAGCAAACAGACATTACGCTCATGTAGATTGCCCTGGTCACGCTGATTTTGTTAAAAACATGATCACAGGTGCGGCACAAATGGACGGAGCTATATTAGTAGTAGACGCTACTACTGGCCCCATGCCTCAGACTAGAGAACATATTCTCCTTGCTCGCCAAGTAGATGTTCCTAATTTGGTCGTTTTTCTAAATAAGTGCGACCTTATGTCGGGTGACGACGAAGAATTACTTGAATTAGTAGACATGGAAATCCGCGATTTATTAAGCAAGTATGAATTCGACGGCGACAACGCAAAAATTATCCGCGGTTCTGCTACCAAGGCACTTGAAAATGAAGATAGTGAATTGGGTTTAGGTTCTATTCAGAAATTAATGGATGCCATTGATACTGAAGTAGCCGAACCCGTTCGTGATGTTGACAAACCATTATTGATGGCAGTGGAAGGCGTTTTCACTATTACAGGACGTGGTACTGTTGCAACTGGAAGAATTGAACGCGGAAGAATCAAGGTCGGTGAAGAAGTTGAAATTGTAGGCCTTGGAGAATCTCGTAAGACTACATGCACTGGGGTTGAGATGTTTCGGAAGGAATTAGGTCAAGGTCAAGCAGGTGATAATGTAGGAATTTTGCTTCGTGGAATTGATAAAGCTGATATCCAAAGAGGCCATGTAATTGCTGCTCCAGGAAGCATAAAGCCTCATGTCAAAGCGAAAGCCCAGATTTATGTTCTCAACAAAGAAGAAGGTGGAAGGCACACCCCATTTTTCAAGGGTTATCGTCCGCAATTCTTTTTTGGCACCGCAGATGTTACTGGCATTGTTCAGCTACCTGAAGGTGTTGAAATGGTAATGCCAGGCGACAATTTGGGTGTTGAAATAGAACTTCAAAAGTCAATCGCAATGGAACCTGGACAAAGATTTGCTATTCGCGAGGGTGGCAAAACTATTGGAGCGGGTAACATTACTGAAATTTCTTAATCACTTAGATTACACTCGCAAATCCACCCAATTAAAACTTGGGGAGAATAGCTCAATTGGTAGAGCAACGGTCTCCAAAACCGTAGGCTGTGGGTTCAAGTCCCTCTTCTCCCGCCATTTATAACAAAATTGAATCCGTTTAAGAAAGTTAGAACCTTTTACAAGGAGACTATTGCTGAATTAGGAAAAGCAAGTTGGCCCACTTTTGCCGAGCTTCGCGAATCCACAATAGTTGTTGTAATCGGAGTAGTTATACTGGGCTGCTTTATTTCTGTTTCAGATTTCTCTTTATCTAATTGGGTTGAGTTTGTAACTCAATACCTTCGGTCTAGCTAATCCTTACACTTCATGAATGATACTTTATCAACTGGAATGAGATGGTATGCCGTACAATGTCTGTCTAATCACGAGGACAAAGTGCGCCGTTACTTTGCCAAGTATAAAGAAGAGGATGAGCATTTTGCGAAGAACTTGAATGAAGTTCTTGTGCCTATCGAAACTGTCTCTGAGGTAAAGAATGGAAAAAAAAGACAAAGAGATCGTAAGTTTTATCCCGGTTATGTATTTGTAGAAATGAAACTTTATGATGACCAAGGTACACTTAAAAAAGAACCTTGGTACAAAGTGAAGGATACAGACGGGGTAATTAACTTTATTGGTAAGGAAAATCCAACACCGCTGCGCGATGATGAGATTTCTCGTATTTTAAATCAAGTGGATGAAGCTAAAGGAAAAGAAGTTCCAAAAGTTCAATTTACTGTTGGTGAAGTGGTCAAAATACTAGATGGTCCTTTTTTAAATTTAACTGGCGAAATTGAGGAAATTGACCCAGCAAAAGGTACTTTAAAAGTTTCGGTTTCCATTTTTGGCCGATTCACTCCTGTTGAACTAGAATTTTGGCAAGTCGAAAAAGCCGATCAAGAATAATATTTATAATGTCAAAGAAAGCTGTTGGTCTTATTAAACTTCAATTACCTGCTGGTGCAGCCAATCCGGCTCCCCCTGTTGGTCCAGCGTTGGGTGCACAAGGTGTAAACATCATGGGTTTTTGTAAAGAATTTAACGCGAAAACGAAAGATCAAGCAGGCTTGATCTTACCGGTTGTAATAACAGTTTATTCAGATCGTTCATTTAGTTTTATTCTTAAGTCCCCCCCTGCTTCCGTGTTACTCAAGAAAGCTGCTGGTCTAGCCAAAGGTTCTGGTGTTCCGAATAGAGATAAAGTCGGTACTGTAACCCGTGATCAAATCAAGGATATCGTAAAGACTAAACAAAACGATTTAAACGCATCTGATGAAGATGCTGCTTGTAGGATAATTGAAGGAACGGCAAGAAGTATGGGAATCGAAGTCTCCAATTAATATAATTTATCATGATTTCTCGTAGTAAAAAATATCGCAAGTCCATGGAAGGTTTTTCACCGGACGAAACAAGCACACTTTCGGACGCATTCGGTAGGCTCGAAAAATTTGAAAAAGTAAATTTTGATGAAACGATTGAACTTTCTTGTTCGTTAGGAGTTGATCCTAAACAAAGCTCTCAGGGAGTAAGAGGTATTGTTAATTTACCCCATGGAAGTGGAAAAGAAGTTCGAGTGATTGTTTTTACTGATAATGCGGATGAAGCTAAAGCAGCAGGGGCGGATCATGCCGGACTTGATGAATTAATCAAAAAGGTTAAAGATGGGTGGATGGATTTTGATGTGGCCCTTGCTACAACAGATTCAATGAAAAGTGTTCGTAGCATTGCTCGTGTTCTCGGTCCTAGAGGTTTAATGCCAACTCCAAAAGCTGGTACAGTTACCGATAATGTGGCGGAAGCAATTACTGCAGTAAAGGCAGGAAGAGTGGAATTTAAAATGGATAAAACGGGTTCACTCGCTGTCGTCGTAGGCAAAAGATCTTTTACTTCAGTTCAGTTGCAGGAAAATACGTCCACCGCATTAGAAGCGGTTTCATCCTCTAGACCAGATGGCTTCAAGGGAAAATTTATTAAAAATGTTTACATTAGTAGCACCATGAGCCCGAGTGTTAAACTCGACACTAGCACTCTTAATCTTTCGTAATATAACTACATCATGAGACCTGAAAAATCCTATTTAATTAAAGAGGCTTCTGACTACCTCACTCGTTCCGATTACTTTTTTCTCACCGATTACAAGGGAATAAACGCGGAAGAAACATCCGAACTAAGAAAAAAGCTTTCAGAACGAGGAGCCGAATTTCATGTTGTAAAAAATAGTTCACTTACGATCGCAACAAAGGAAAAAGAATTACCTGACTTATCAGAACATTTATCAGGTCATACCGCAATCGTGGTTGGGGGTGATGATCCATCGGGTGTAGCAAAAGCACTCGGTGAATTCTTAAAAGAAACCAAAAAGGTAACCGTCAAGGCTGGTACACTTGGAGATCGAGTTTTAAATACCGACCAAGTTAAACAATTGGCAAATCTCCCGAGCTTAGAAGTTCTCCAATCCCAATTACTTTCGTTATTCAGTACGCCTGCGACTCAACTAGTTTCCATTCTTAGCGCACCAGCTCGTTCAATGGTTACCGTTTTACAAGCAAAGGCAGATAATTCTTAAATCATTTTCTGGATATTCTATCCGAAAAATAAAACTATTAACCACCAACCTAGAAGAAATTAGGGGTAACCCCCTTAAACACCAATAGGTACTAATCATATTCAGGACAGGAGGTATATATTAACATGTCAGACATAACAAAAGACCAAGTAGTTGATTGGCTCAGCGGCCAATCAGTAATAGAGATCGCAGATCTCGTTAAAGAGCTCGAAGACAAATGGGGCGTTAGTGCAGCAGCACCCGCAGCCGTAGCAGTCGCAGCACCAGCCGGCGGCGGAGATGCCGGTGGAGCAGCAGAAGCGCAGACTGAATTCAATGTTGTTCTCATTGAGTTTGGTGGCAACAAGATTGCTGTTATTAAAGAAGTCCGTGCAATTACCGGTCTTGGATTAAAAGAGGCTAAAGAACTCGTAGAAGGAGCGCCCAAACCAGTCAAGGAAGCAGTCTCCAAGGATGAGGCAGATGAGATTGTTAAGAAATTAGAGGCTGCAGGAGCAAAAGTAGAAGTTAAATAATGCATTTCTCTCTTTCTTTCTAGTTTTAAAGTAAAGCCGTATGGTTGCTATGCAATCTGCGGCTTTTTTTGTTCTTTCCCTACCCCACAAGTTACCAACCAATAATATGGATACAGCAATTCGAAAAAATTTCGGTAAGCTTACAGAAGCCATCGACCCACCAAACTTGCTTCAAAATCAAGTTGATTCTTTTCATGACTTTCTTCAAAGAGAAGTTCCATCAACTCATCGAAAAAAAGCCGGTTTAGAGGCTGTTTTTACAGAGGTTTTTCCTATCATAAGTTATGATGAAAAATCTCGTTTAGAATACGTAAGTTATACCATTGGAGAATCTAAGTTGTCTGAAATGGATTGTATCGATCAGAACTGTACATATGCAGCTCCGTTACAGGTCAAACTTCGCTTGCGACTTGAAGTAGAAGGACAGAGTAAACCTTTCTACAGTGAAGAGGAAATTTTTATGGGTGAGTTGCCTATAGTAACTGAACGGGGATCCTTTATTATAAATGGAGCAGAACGTGTTGTAGTCAGTCAGTTACACCGCTCTCCTGGCGTTAGTTTTGAAGAATCGGTCCACAGTAGTGGAAAGACGTTGCACGGATTCCGTATAATTCCGGATCGTGGTACATGGATAGAGGCACAATTTGACCAACATGATTTACTGTATGTATACTTAGATCGTAGAAGAAGGAGAAGAAAGTTTTTAATTACCACTTTTTTACGGGCATTACTTGATTCAGATTCCGATAAAGACAAAGACTCCGATCAAAAAATCATCGAGCTTTTCTATGATATTGAAACATTATCGATTGAAGATTTATTAAAAAAGGAGAATGTTTCAAATTATGTCCTAGTTGAACCAATGTTTGACCGTACTAAAGGTGCTGTTTTAGCAAAAGCATTTGAGCCTTTAACTAAAACATATCTTAGAGCTTTCCAAAAAGCTGGAGAGACACAACTCCGCGCAATTGACACTTCTGTTGATGAAGGAGCAATCATACGTTGTCTCAAAAAAGACACTACTAAGAACAAGGACGAGGCACTTAAAGAAATTTACAAAAAACTTCGACCTGGTGAGCCACCTGACCGTGCTAATGCCGAAGCGCTTATAAAGAGGCTATTTCTCGATTCCAAGCGTTACGATTTGGCTAAAGTGGGCAGGCACATGCTTAATCTGAAATTGAATTTAGACACCCCATTGGAGGTTCGTGTAACAACTGTAGAAGATTTAGTTGCGGCTACCAGGAAACTTACCGATTTCAAACGAGGTAAATCCAACGAAGAAAAAGCCCGGGAAGATGCGGGTAAGTTTTTCGATATGGGGATCGATGACATTGACCATTTAGGTAATCGTCGAGTTAGAACCGTAGGAGAATTACTTGCAAATGTTTGCCGAAGTGGCTTATCAAGAACAGAACGTGTTGTTCGAGAAAGGATGACTCTATATGACCAAGGAGTTGAATCACTTTCACCTGGCAAGTTAATCAACCCTAAAGCTCTCACCACGGTTGTGAGAGATTTCTTTGCTAGGAGTCAACTTAGTCAGTTTAAAGACCAAATTAATCCACTTGCCGAGTTGACTCACAAGCGTCGATTATCTGCATTAGGACCGGGCGGACTTAATCGAGAGAGAGCTGGTTTTGAAGTACGGGATGTACATCCAACTCATTATGGCAGGATTTGCCCGATCGAAACTCCCGAGGGGCCCAATATCGGACTAATAAACACGCTTTCGACTTATGCTAAAATTGATGAGTTCGGGTTTCTTCAATCCACTTATCATCCTTGCTTGAATGGATATATTGGAATCATTTCCGCAAAGGATCATGTCGAGGAATCTCATCCCCTCAATAATCTCAGAAATTTAGAAAATGAACGGGCTTTCGATAAATGTCGTTTTAAGCAGGGGGCTACTCATTTAATTTATTTCGATGAAATTAGTAAACATGCAGAACTTAATTGGGCACTTGAAATTCTTTCTAATGAGACAATTGCGAAAAATGACATTATCGTGTTTACGCAAAAGGGGGGAGCTGAATCAATCCCTGCACTCGCTGAGATACTAAATGTTCCTAAAATAAAATTTGTAAAAGAATTAGAGGCAGTTGTTTTAAAAC
>JABGUO010000280.1 GCA_018646565.1 Opitutia bacterium
AGTAAAAACCGTCGGGAAAAGATGACCGTGCGTATGAGCCTGGACCAGGGTAAGACCTGGCCTAAGTCAATTCTTCTCGATCAAAAGGGTGGAGCGTATAGTTCACTGACGATGGTGGATGATCAGACCATTGGTATATTATACGAGTCTTCAGTGGCAGATATGGTCTTTCAAAAAATACTGCTTTCTGAATTTGGATTATAAACTGTATCAATGACATAAGCTGCGCTTCAACAGGCTCCGGGTAAGTATTATAAAACAGGACACCTCAAGACCGATTTGTAGATGTTATATTTTTCTATCTGATAAGCGATTATCGTTGAAACCTAATATTATTGAAAATAATCATATAGATTATGAATCGTAGAACCTTTTTATCCGCTTCCCTTACTTCAACCGCCGTTTCGACTCCCCTTCTTGGGAAGGATCGAAACTTTAAAGCAACCGGGAATACAAAGTCAGGTACGAAGTTAGCCTGGCAGAACGGGAAAAGTGATTGGCCGATCTGTTTGGACACGGCAACCTTGGACAAGGGGATTGGTATCGAACAGAAATTACGTCTTGCAGCGGAAGCCGGTTTTGACTGTGTCGAACCGTGGGACCGGGAGCTCGATCAGTATGAAAAAGAAGGGGGGAATCTAAAAGACCTGAAGAGTTTGGTGGAAGACTTGGGATTATATATTCCCAGTGTGATTGGATTATGGAATTCGATGGATGCAAGTGAAGAGAGTTTCAAGTCACGTCTCGATGAACATCGGAATCGATTACGAATGGTTTCCGCAATTGGTAGCCGAAAAGTTCAGGTTATTCCCAATATGAAGTTGAAAGATTCTTTCGATTATAATGTGGCCTCCTGGTGTTATCGTCAAATTCTGGAACTCGCTATTAATGATTATGGAATGCAGGGTGCCGGGATTGTATTCTTAAATTTCTTTTCTCCTCTTTCCACAATTGCAGATGCGACTAGGGTTGCATTTGGAGCGGATCATAAAAAAGCCCAAATTATTCCGGATACCTTTCATATGTTTTTGGGAAAATCGAAACTGGTTAACTTCAATCATGTACAGGGGGATTTTATTACCATTTTTCAATTCTCCGATTGTCCCGCTGGTATTGAACCTCATGGAAGGCACGATGATAAAATTCGTGTTCTGCCTGGAGATGGAGTTTTACCATTAGTGGATATTTTAAAGACTCTTAATAGGATAAATTATAAAGGACCCATTTCTCTGGAACTTTATAACCCGGAATACCGGGCCAGGGATCCCAAAGTATTTCTCGCCGAAGCGTTACGGAAGACGGTTCAGGTCACCCGTAAGGGAAGTGAATCTTGATTCATCAACGGAGAATTTCTCGTTACAGGATAACTTAGAGTTCAAAGACTTGAAAAGTATATTGGAACTTTTTTCATTCCTTTGAGTTATTACAGTTTATGAGAACTCCAATCACTTACATTATTTCATTTTTGACCTTCCTCTTTTTGGGCTTTCAGGTGGTTGCCCAGCAACGCGGGGCGGGTGGACGCCCTCCGGTTCGTAAGCATACGATTACGGAGAGTGGTGATTTAAAACTTAATCCAGCGGTTCAAAAACTTTCGCAGAAAAGCGTGAGTAAATTCAAGGAGTTGAAAAAGGAAATTAAGGTGGAGGCAAATGGAATACCCAAGCACAAGGTCGGGCGATTCCCAAGTAGGCATAATCCGAATTCAGTGGAGGAACAGACACATAATTTTTCGATCCCTACTAATCAAAAATCCGCGAATCAGCCCATTCCGTTACACAATGAATCGGGCTGGGGCCCACCAAACACCCCGTTTGGGATTGCAGTGAACGGAGTACTTTTTGATCCGGGTACGGCGGAATTTTACATGGGAGACCGCCGGGCAGACTGGAATTACGAAGCCCTGGGCGGTTCTGTCCTGCTCGGACTGGATGCCAACCACGGCCATGTTCAGCCTAATGGATCGTATCACTACCATGGATTACCGACCGGACTACTTAAAAAACTGGGGGTGAATGCGAAAGAACATTCCCCCCTGGTCGGGTACGCTATGGACGGCTATCCGGTATATGCTTTATACGGATACAAGAATCCAAAAGATCCGAAATCAGGAATCCAAAAAATGAGCAGTAGTTTTCGGTTAAAAAAAGGAGAGCGCCCGAATCCACCTGGTGGAAAGTACGACGGTGCATTTAGTAAGGATTATCAATATATAAAAGGATCGGGTGAGTTGGATATGTGCAATGGCCGGTTTACGGTGACCGATGAATTTCCCGAGGGTACCTATGCATATTTTTTGACCGAGAACTGGCCGGTTATTCCCCGATATTTTAAAGCGGAGCCCTTAAAATTGCGTGGTGGACCAGGGCATCAAAGAGGG
>JABGUO010000281.1 GCA_018646565.1 Opitutia bacterium
CCATTTGTTTTGCATCATCCAGGGAATGCTGGGGGTGGGGCATCATTGGGATTTGTCCCCACACTCCTGTAGAACCTTCGAGAATTCTTTTGGCTATTATTGGTTTTGTTTTTTTGCTCTTCGCGTATTTGTCGGAAACGGACCGAAAGGTTGGACCGACTAAAGCTTTGTTAACTGAGTGACAATTGAAGCAGTCGCTTTTTTTCATAAGTTTAAATCCCGGGTGACTGCTCTCTGATAAGCCGAGTGTGTCTGGTTTTTTTCCTAACGAGCCTGACATTAATTTATGACTCAGTGAAATCCGGCTAGACTCAATTTTTTTATCTTCGTGATCACTCACTTGAACCTCCCATTTCACTGGCTTGCTAAAACTGAAGAAGTCCCCGTCCTGTGGAGAAATAATTTTAACTTTTGGTTTTTCATTACCAACCGACAGGGGAATACTTGAAAGATGACTTGCCCCTGAGCTGTCCCTTACGGTTAGGGTGACTTGCATATTACCAAATTCTTTTAAGGTAATTTCAGGATTTGCTTCAGTTGAGAGGATTTTTCCATCACCTGGAATTTTACGCCATTCAAATGATATTTTGTCATCTTTATCCGGATCCGTTGAACCTTCACTTGAGAATTGAACGATTAAAGGCGATTTCCCTACTGTGATATTAGCTGAAATTTTTGCTACAGGTGAACGATTGCCTCGGACATAATCAATTCGAACAAGCTTGCAGTTTTCGTTTTTGCCCCAGGTAGTTCCGTATTCAATCAGATAAAGAGAACCGTCTGATCCAAAATTCATATCAATCGGACGAACGAATTTTTGATTGGGCATAAAGGGTTTCAAGTTAATCAAGTTTTCATCCTTATCCAACTGAGCAGTAAAGATCCAAT
Source organism: Opitutia bacterium (assembly GCA_018646565.1). Taxonomy (GTDB): domain Bacteria; phylum Verrucomicrobiota; class Verrucomicrobiia; order Opitutales; family Seribacteraceae; genus Seribacter. The sequence goes on from JABGUO010000281.1 coordinate 889, forward strand.
TACGGGTCCACTCGTATATAAAAAGGGAATTATCAAATTTTGAATGAAGTTGAGTTTTATTCTTTAAATTATGATCGAAATGAAAAACCGGACCCGCACATGCAGTTCTTCCTCCTGTTTTCAGCATTTCAAAACCTGGGGTTTCATTTCTTTTATACCAGATGAAAGCTGGTTTTGCAGGTGGAAGAGTTATAGGCTCTTTCACATGCCGCGATTGATTAATGGGGGCTTTGGGTGGTTGGGGTGACCTGATCTCGGATGTGTTGAAATCACGCATGGGGTAAGCGAAATTGTTACCTACAAAATAAGGCCAACCATAATTCCCTGCATTTTTTGCCTGATTAATTTCATCATGTCCGGATGGTCCTCTCTCATCATCAACCGACGCATCGGGTCCGACATCGCCCCAGTACAAAGTACCGGTTCTTTGATTGACATTGATGCGCCATGGATTTCGGCATCCCATTATATAAACTTCTGGTAATCCTTTGGATCCATCTTTGGGGAAAAGGTTACCACTTGGAATTTCAAATGCTCCATTTGCAAGCGGGCGTATACGAATAATCTTTCCATTATGACTAAAAGGATTGGACGAGGATTTTTCGGCACTAAAAGATAAGCGGTCAGGGCGGTCGTCGATAGGGGCGTATCCCTTGGAATCTCCGCCCGGGCTTGTGTTATCACCCGTTGAAATAAAGAGGCAACCATCCGGCGCAAATTCCAAGGAGCCGGCATGGTGTGCACCAGTTCCATTGGGTTCGTGGAATTCGATCAATATTTTCTCACTCCCTTCCACTATTTTGTTCCCATTGAGTGTGAACCTCGAGGTTCGTTGTGAGGTCAAGCCAATGGGAGAGTATTGAAGATAAACCCAATTATTTTTTTGAAAATCGGGGTCCAGTGCTAATCCAATCAGCCCGACTTCACCTTTACGGGCTACCTCAAATTTTCGGATTTCAGTAACTTCTTTGGATTTCGGATTTAGCACTCTAAACGCACCATCTAATTCAATGAAAAATATTCGCCCATCAGGAGCCACTTCTAATTCCATGGGACGATTTAAATCGGAGAGTAGTGTTGTTTTAGAAAGTCTTTCTGGATCATAGACTTGATCGTTCGCTAAGACGAGAGAGTGAATAGCAAAGAATGCAAGGATTATAAAAGAACGCATTGGGAGTTAGATATTGATTTGTTAAATAGATTCCTTTGGCAATGAAACTTACAGGCCATTAGGCAATGATATCTTTAATGACATGGGCTTCCTCATCCACACCAGTTAGCCTGAAATCCAGTCCTTGGTGCTTGTGAGTGAAGAATTGGGATTGAATGCCCAGTTGATGAAGCATAGTTGCATGAAAATCACGAACATGGACTACATTCTCCTCGGCATTATATCCAAGTTCATCGGTGTTTCCGTATGAAATTCCCCCTTTGATTCCACCGCCTGCCATCCAGATAGAGAAGCCTTTTATGTGATGATCTCTTCCATTCCCCTGAGCCATAGGTGTGCGTCCGAATTCTCCAC
>JABGUO010000282.1 GCA_018646565.1 Opitutia bacterium
ACTGGAGAATTTTTCTCCGAAGTATCAGACGCATCAGGCACATCCATGCTTAATGTAGGAGAGAGAAAATGGTCGGACGAAATCCTTTCGGGGATGGGTTGGTCAAAAGATTGGTTGCCCGAACTTACTGAATCTACGATTGCATCGACCAAGATTTCCCCAGATGCAAGTTCTCAAACTGGTTTATTCATAGGCACCCCAGTTATCGCGGGCGGTGGAGACCAGGCGGCTCAAGCCGTAGGTTGCGGAATAGTTAGGGAAGGTATGGTCTCGGCAACTCTTGGTACAAGTGGGGTCGTTTTTGCTCAGAGCGATCAGTACCGTGTAGAACCAGAGGGGAAGTTGCATGCATTTTGTCATGCCGTTCCCGGTAAATGGCATTTAATGGGAGTGATGTTGTCTGCAGCTGGTTCTTTCCAGTGGTATAAAAATCACTTGGGCAGAGAGGAACAATCCGTAGAGGATGGGGGAGGGGAGAATGCATATGAACTACTTACCCAATCTGCAGAACAAGTGGCTGTGGGGTGCGAAGGTCTGGTTTTCCTCCCCTATTTGTCTGGCGAGCGAACGCCCCATCCGGACCCTCATGCCCGGGGTGCTTTTGTAGGTTTGACTTTACGGCACAGCAAAGCCCATCTCACCCGTGCCGTTTTAGAAGGAGTAAGCTATGGATTAAAAGATTCGCTTTCCTTAATGCAGGGACTGGGCATTCGCCCTGACAAAGTAATTTTATCCGGCGGTGGGGCTAGGTCGTCCCTGTGGAAACAAATGTTGGCCGATATTTTTGAATCACCCTGTTCCTTGGTCAATGCAAGGGAGGGAGCTGCCTATGGTGCCGCATTGCTTGCCTCGGTCGGATGCGACCACTTTTCTTCAGTTGAGGAGGCCTCTGATTCATGGATTAAAGAGACCGAGCTTGTGGAGATAAGTTCAAATCCTTCAAAGTATCATAAAAACTATAAGATTTATCAGAATCTTTATCCACGGCTCAAAGAATCCTTTAGGGAATTATCTGCAGAATGAATCTTATTAATAGCAATAATCAGGGGGGTGAAATCTATGAAACCGCGCGCTCCCTTGGAGAGTATTTACTTTTTCACTATGGATCAGAGGAGGAACAGTTTCCCTGGCCTGATGGTCCCAAAGATGCCCTTGATTTTGCCCGTCGAAGTGTGGAGGAATTGATCGATCCATCCACGTCAATTGGGCAAGCATTAGACCTTGGATGTGCGGTGGGAAAAAGTAGTTTTGTATTGGCTAATATCTCGGGTCAGGTTTTGGGTGTCGATTATTCAGAATCCTTCATTGGTGCTGCTAATAGCCTGATGCAATCGGGATCACTTAGTTATCAGTACCATGAAGAGGGAAGTAGGTGGGAAGATGCATCGGTAAAAATAGCTGACCTTCCATCCAACCTATCTTTCGAGGTTGGAGATGCGTGCAATTTACGAAAAGATCTTGGGCACTTCGATGTCGTCCATGCGGCTAATCTACTTTGTCGCTTGCCCGACCCTTTATCCTTGCTCGATCGACTTCCCGATCTTGTCAACCCAGGTGGCCAATTAATCCTTACCACTCCTTTTACCTGGCTCGAGGAATTCACTTCTCCTGAAAAGTGGTTGGAGGAAGGAGATTCGGCATCCGCATTAAAAAATATTCTTGAAGAACACTTTGTTTTAGAAATGGAAAAAAACTTACCTTTTCTTATTCGTGAACATCGTAGAAAATTTCAATACAGCCTGGCCTTAGGTATGAGGTGGAAAAGAAAATGTGACTCATGAATATTGCCAATTTTCTTTCTTTAATTGAAAAAGAAAATGAGCCTTTTGGAGATTTGTCATCACCCTTGCAGGCCCTTTGGTGGGCAAAAAAAGGATATTGGGAGAACGCTCACGAATTAGCCCAGAGTGCGGGGTCGGTTGAAGGAGACTGGGTGCATGCTTATTTGCATCGCGAGGAGGGGGATATAGGTAACGCGGCATATTGGTATGCCCGTGCAGGCAAACCTGTATGCAGCTCGAGCTTGTCTGTAGAGTGGGAAGAGATGGTTAAAGAATTACTCAAGTAATGTGAGGAAGTCAGACCCATTGGAGCAGGACTCGCTTATCCCTGAGGAGACTAAATGGGATTGGCTAACTCCATTATGCTTACTCGGTCTGTGTCTTATGAGTATTATCTTTATTCATTCTGCCCAAGCTTTTGGGGGTGGGAATTATTGGAAAATGCAAATTCTTTGGTCTGTAATTGGATTTTCCCTTTATGCTGTGGTTTCCGTAATTAATTACCAATTGTGGATGAGGTACGCCCATATTTTTTATTTCGTGGTAATTATTGGATTACTTTTGGTTTTTGGCGGTCCAATGATTTATGGTGCACGCAGGTGGATTGACTTCGGATTGTTCAAAGTGCAACCGTCTGAAATTGCTAAGTGGTCGACCATGATATTCGGTGCAAGTTTGCTAGCCCGATCTAAAGTCGGAGACATGCAGGATTCCTTAAGAGGGATTCTCAAGGTTGCGGCTTGTTTTGCTTTGCCAATGTTCTTGATCTTTTTACAGCCAGATTTAGGATCTACATTGGTATTTCCACCAATTGCCTTCTCACTTTTATACGTCGCCCGCATGCCAACTAAGTTTTTTATTTCCACGTTTGTCGTATTCGTGGTGTTGCTTGGTTTGTTAGGCTTCGATTTATTTAACTACTATCAATATAAACTAGAGAATCCCAAACCCTCGGATGCCGTGGTGGCATACGAGGACTCCTCACTCCTTCCACTCAAGGATTATCAACGCAAACGCATTCTTACCTTTGTTGCGCCCGAAGTCGAAGACCCACAAGGTGTGGGTTCGAATTGGAACCGCATCCAAGCCCTGATCGCAGTCGCCACTGGTGGCGTCTCCGGCAAAGGTCTCGGGGAAGGGATGCAAGCCAAACTCGGATATTTACCAACTGCGGTGGCCCACAACGATTTCATCTTTGCCGTAATTGCTGAAGAATCAGGATTACTTGGGGGCAGTCTAGCCATCGGGATGTTATTCCTTGTGGTCTTCGGTTGTCTGCGGGTAGCGGCACAAGCCGCAGATCGTTTCGGTTCGATGTTGGCTGTTGGCGTATCCGTCCTCTTGATGACTCATATTTTCATCAATGTCGGGATGACTATTGGAATCACCCCCATAACAGGGCTGCCCTTGCCCTTTCTGAGTTATGGTGGTTCCTTCATGGTCGTTTGTTTCCTTATGCTTGGAATGGTACAAAGTGTATTTCGTTATCGAAAGTCTGTCTTGTGAAACTTTTTAGACCAAATGTACGCGTTGTTCAAATGAGGGGTGGATTCTTCAACACCTCCTATCATGGCCAGAAGAAATAGGCGCAGAGCCTCCTCGAAAAACAGATCAAAACAATCCCCTGAAGATAATTCAGGAGATGAATTGTCCAAAAACGACTTAAGTGCCGCCCCTTTGGAAAAACCTCCTATCTTAATTGATAAAAAAGAATTGAGAGATGCGGCTCTGGAGAGGGCGAAAAATCGTCCGATCCGAGAACGTATTATGTCATTCTTTCGACGAGAAAAGAAAGAGGATTATAAAGAAATCATCATTAATACAGAAGCCCTTGAACGCCGGGTAGCGATGATGGAAAATGGTATCCTTCAAGCTTTTGATATCGAGAGGCTTGATAAGGATCGAATGGTAGGGGCAATTTTCAAAGGAAAGGTACAAAACCTCGAAGCTGGTC
>JABGUO010000283.1 GCA_018646565.1 Opitutia bacterium
TCCAGGCAGTTTATGTCCCTGCGGATGATCTTACTGATCCAGCACCTGCTAATACATTTGCTCACCTTGATTCCACTATCGTTTTAGAACGTTCCATTGCAGAACTTGGAATTTATCCTGCAGTAGACCCTCTTTCTTCTGTTTCGAATGCTCTCTCGCCCGATATTGTTGGTGAAGAACACTTCGCAGTCGCACGTGGAGTTCAGGAAGTACTTCAGTCGTACAAGGACTTACAGGATATCATTGCAATCCTCGGCTTAGACGAATTATCACCCGAACAAAAACAAACTGTTTTTCGTGCCAGGAAGATACAAAAGTTTTTATCCCAACCCTTTCATGTTGCTGAAGTTTTCACAGGGGTTGCTGGTCAATATGTTTCCGTAAAGGATACTATCAAGGGATTTAAAATGATTCTAGACGGCGACTTGGATGAGGTATCTGAAAATGATTTCTACATGAAAGGCGGAATTGACGGGGTTATAAACCAAGAAAATTCCTAATTAATACCGAGTTCAAAAGATGCCAGTTATCCTAGAAATTGTTACTCCAGATTCAATCGCCTTTTCGGAAGAGGTTGAACATGTAGTGGTACCAACAGTTAATGGTAAAATCGATTTATTACCAAAGCATATTCCGATCATTGATCGAGTAATAGCGGGTGACATCAAAATTAAATGGAACGGTGAAGAGAAAATTTTGGCGATCGGTTCAGGATTTGTTGAATCATACGGAAATAAGGTCTCTATTATAGTCGATCAAGCAGTGGATGTGTCCAACGAGGACGAACTTGCGATTGAAGAAGCTACTAACAGGGCAAAAATTGCCTTGGAAGAAGGTAAGAAAAGTAAACTCGACCAATCACAAATTGATTTGCTCGAAGCCGCTGCCCGCTTTGAAATGGCAAAGAAAATTGCCCGAAAAAAATCTGGTTAACTAATTTAATTTTATAGGATAAATACGCCTTTTATTGATTTCACTACCAATGGGCAGATTTTTTTTCCTGTACCGACCTAATTTTACTACTTAGCACTTGCATTTTTCCCGATGCTAGATGTGAATTATATGTGTTTCATTTACCGTGCCCAAATGAAATTATATACTATAACATCATTGCCCAATGAGAAAAAAAGTTGAACGCGAACCCGATCTTATTGAATTCAAAGTTAACTATACTCTAGACGAGGATCTGCCTGTTGAGAAGTATTTTATGGCTTATAATTCAACAGAAGCACTGAAAGCATTTGCCCAGTCCTGTGTGAAGTTCCTTGATGAGAAAAAACTTCCTGATGTCGAGCTAAACTGCTTTCTCAACAGTTATGCCAAACCTGGTGAGACTTTCATAAATAAGCCAGAATTAATCCCTGCCCCGGAACCAATACCTGAATTAGACGATTCCATACTAAAAGAGTATGAAGACAAAAAAAGAAAAGAAGCTGAAAACGAATTGGCTCCAGTTCTTAATAATTCTGATAGCTCAGATTCAGTAGAATTAGGAGCATCAGAGCAACTAAATGAACAGACTGATAACTTCTCTGCACCTGTCATAAAAGAAGCTTTAATCGATCCAAGGACCGTACATGCAGAACTGGAAGCCAGAAGGGATAAAGAAATTCAAACTATTTTTGGCAAAAATAAAAGAAGTTTAGAAAACTTCGAATATTTAACTACAAAAACAAATCAAAGAATTCGAGTGATTAATCATCGAATTAAAATTGTCGAATTTTCAGAATATTTTAAGTGGTCTGATAAATGGGTAGATGCACCACTACCAAATCAAATAAGTAATTGATTACTAATACTTAAAGGATTAATAATCTCCAAAAAAGTGGTGGGCCCTGTCGGGCTCGAACCGACGACCTGGCGATTATGAGTCGCATGCTCTAACCAACTGAGCTAAGGGCCCTAGCAATTCTTATTACACAATCAAAACTTTTATTCAAGCAACTTAAGTTAAATTGAGAATTGTAGTTCAGAATAAATTTTTTTTAGTATTTATTTAGATTACTTGTGTAAATCTTTGATAAAGTGGATAAATATTACCCATATTGTCTTTTAACATTAAATGAGGCATGATCTATTCTCTATCTTTTTAATCTCTTTACTAATCCAAAAATACCATGAAATCAGTCGATGTTAAAAGTAAACAATCAGCTTTAGGAATCGGTGCCAGTTACTCCTCCGATACTGATGAATATCAAGAACTTATTAACTATGCGAACCTCAAGCTTGCTACATTAGCTCTTCCAACAGTAGGAGATCAAAGCCATAATCCTGCCATACGCTTAAGTAGTTCCTTAATTAAAGAATACCGCGAAAAAGTACGATTACTAAGAGGACACTTATGTCCAACCGATGAGCGCATACAAAATTTTCTAAGTAAAATTTTAGGTAGCGACCGACCCAGTCTACCCACTGAATCCTTTGTTCTAGATCGTCATGGATTAGCTCGAGTCACTTCATTGCCCCTCGACGGTAGTTCTTTTCAGTCAAAAATAATCAATTCTTATAAAGTAGCACAAGGAGTTCTCCACAATCCATCTCGGGACAGACGGACAACCTCGGGAGTTTTTCATGTCGCTGATGTTGGATTACCTGCTCCCGACGATAAAAAAGTCGTTCCCTTAAAAGCAGCCAAAGAGTTGTTAAGGGTTGCTTTAAATCCACCAGGAGAAGATATGGTCTTCCCCTTTGCGTCTAATGAAAAAGACCCGGCAAAGTGTTGGGTTTCCCTTTTATTAAGGCCTGTGGTATGCCCGGAGGTTGAAGGTTTTATACGCGAAAAATCTTTGGAAGTACGTTTCTTCGCACCGGGTGGATGTGTCGCCAACCTTGACTTTGTTGAAAGCATTTTTGGAAACGGAGGGGACCCTTTTCTAGCTGAAAACGATGCTGGACTCGATATCGAAAGTTGGACAGGACATACAGGTTGTGTCATTGTGGCTCCTCATTTAGCCGGAACACCGAAGAAGTTGCTTCAATTACCCAAAAAGTGTGATGCTACTGATAGGCAAATTCGAGACGGTATGTACTTTGATGATCCTGATGAAGCCTACAACGGAGGAGATCCTTTTAAACTTACATTTCGAGATTCATCGGGAATGATTGTAACAATTCTTGCCGATAACTACTTCGGTTATTGTAAAAAGGAAGTTAAAACACAAATTAGCTTTTCAGCCAATTTATCGGGTCTAGGCGAAGAAGAACATGCAGGGGGTGCGGTGGTCTTTCCGAGCTATGATCTGGGAGAAGAATTTAATCCTCTGGAAATTTTACCTCCTACTCCACAAAAGTTTTCTGACACATTGTCAGTTATGGGCTGCTCTATCAATGACCTGCATAACGGCCATCTTGTTGACCCGTCTTTCAAATCAATTATTTATCTCCCAGAAAATGCCATTTTCAGCTTGAGGGAGCAAAGCATTAATTGGCAAGGGGAGGGGAAGGAATCTCGCCGCTTAAGGATGCAACCAAACTACGCCTATGTTTTACCATCTGGCTACAAAGTTGAAATGAAAAAGGCTGAACATAATGGCCCATGGAAGTTAATTGGAACAGTTGGAGAAGGTTTTTTATGCCACAAGCCATGCACTGTTTCAGGTGGAGGCAAATCCGAAATATCAAAACCAATTACCGATGCCATAGTAAGTGGACCAGTTTATGTTGCAGATTGGGAAAAAGACATGACGATGGCCAAAAAACTATTTAAAAAGGATTTTTCAAACCGTTTTATAGAACCCGAAAAGCATGATCTTCGAAATCGGCCCATTTTAAGCCCAAGTCGTTCACTTGGCTCAGTTATAAAACTACTTACACCATCACGATCTTTATACACGGAAGATTTTAATAAATGGTTAGAATCTATTCCACAAAGAGTGAAAGATTTAATCTTAATTATAAAGAGGAGACATCGAGCTGAATGGGGTGACAATTGGGAAGAAGCATTCAGCGTTGATTCAGTCAACGGACAACCCGCCAATGAATTAAGGTACCTCGGTACTAAATTAATTACCCGGCATTTGCGTATCGGTTTTGATCAAAAAGGGTCGTGGAGATTATTTGCTCTAAGAAAAGACTTTGTCCCAGCCAATAAGATTTTAGCAGAAGACGATATCACAGCTTCTACGCTTGCACCCATAAATCTAATTGAACATATCGGTCATGGTAATTTCAAGAAATCAGCAAAGTTCGTCCATAATTGTGAATACAGGCTATTCCAGCGACCGGATGATGCGATTATCAGAGGTTTTGATAAACAAACTGAGAAAGATATGGCAAGACCAGGAAACTTTATTAGTAATTTCGAACCCCTCACAAAAAAAGACGCACAAGATCAAATCGGTAACACACTATCATTCGAAAAGTACACAAAGCCGATGAGGGAACTCATTAATTCAGTAGCAAAAAACAAAAAGGAAGAACTATCCTTTGTCTCTTCCGCAAATCCAAGAATCGTAGATGGAAAACCTTCGAAAAACCCTCGCTACCTTCAAACCAGACCAGACTTATTTGATCCACGATCCGTCTATCTTGCCACTGCTGGTACAAGGTTAAAGAGAGGAATAAAGATTGAAAATTCGGTACTTTACCCAGTGCGGGCAGTTTTACCAGGTAGAAGAAATAATCCATCAGATAAAAAAGCCAAGGTAAGACCATTGTGCTGCTTTGCTCCCATCCATTATTTAGAGCTACCTGAGCTTTTTATGGATTTTATTGTAAGCGTTACCGGTAAATCTCCTTCCACCACAGGAGCTGGATCTGAAGGAGCGATGACTAAAAGTCCTTTCAATGCTCTATTGCCCATACATGATCTAAATGCCGCTCTAATTTCATATGCGTCAACTGGCCAAGGTGCATTCGTCACATCTGCCGGATATGTGGGGCCAAAGTACCAAGTGAATCATGACATTAGTCTTTTGATTCCTGAAATTTGGAGTAGGCTTCGAGATTTTGAAGATAATCCCCAAGAAATGATCGCAAAGGGATATTTGGAAAAAGTCCCGGATTTTTCTTACCAAGGTCAGAATCTACCCACATCACTCCTTGGGTATCGAATTACCAGAAGTTTTACTCATGAATTCCTGGGCAGAATATTCACCGATCCAGTTTCAGTCTTACCGGAAGACATGCTAAAGCCTGAATTACAGGATGAAGATCAATATGCAGATAGTATAAAAAATCTATTGGAAACAGGAAAAAATATTGCTCAAAGATATTTTAATGATAATTCCGTTGAAAAAGCATGCCCTCCACTGAAAGCATTGCTCAACATAATGACTAAAGGTGAATGGGAAGGAAACAAGCTGACTGATAAAAAATTTAGAGATTTGTTTGAACCATCAAATATTCTTCAAAGTGACTGGTACCATGAGCGTCTGGAAACTCGAATTCAAGTCACGCAAAATTACTGGGAATCAAGAGTTGATTACTTAGATAATTTTATAAAAGATCAAGCAAACAAGGAAACTTGTAAAAGACTTTCCATTCTGGAAAAAAAGGATTTTGCCCTCAATGCATTAGCTGAATTGACAGATAATAAAGCAGCCGTTGATCGGATTTTTGGATGCTTAGGAACTGACCCAAGTTTATTTAGTGATTAATTTTAAATTTATTTAAATAAATTCCTGAACTCAATTAGTACCTTTGTTAAAGAAGTTTAATTTCCTTCCGATGCTACACCCAGCTTTTTTATTGAAGTTGCAAATTTTAGTATATTTAAAAAATATCCTTTATTTTAAGGCTTATACTGGCTCTAGTAGATTATTGGTTATCAAGAAAATTATGGTTTACAAAACCGAAGCATCGACTCCAGTCGTTGGTAGTCACATCATGCTTTCCGTCTCCAGCATGATAATTCATTCGATCTAATTTGAATTCTTCTATCCCTAGATTACGATTATTTTTTTATTAATAAGTAGAATTTAATTTAAATTCAAACAATTTTGTAAACTGGATCAGTCGACCGTAAAGATTTAAATTCGGCCTTCAAAGTCGGTCCATAAATCGTCTTATGCAAATGCCACCTATAATAGCCGTGCTGCAATCAAACTGAAAAAGGAATACTGATCAACTATGCAAGTGGCTTCCTGTTCATTATAGTTTTTATAGTTTGGGCAAAACCAATAGGAAAAAGAGATTATTACTTCTTCGTATTTCATCCAATTTGCGACGGCTCATCGCTAGTCCTCAACGACAAGAACCATTTAATAGAAAAAATTAATTAACTAGGCAGCCAACTCAGGCAATCGATTTAAAATTTGATCAAAATGATGATCCCTTCGCAATCTAGCTGTCGTAACATCTTTTGTCTTAAGAGAATATCTTTTTCTTTCTGCAGTTACCGCTGATGGGTAAACAGTATAATGAATCCACCATGTTCCATTGTTATTCCAAAGATGGTGATTCAAGTTATCTTCGTCTATTCGAAGAGCTAATTCTTCGATTTCATTATGTATACTAATTTTCATTGAGCGTTTTCCTCTCGGTTAACGCACTTTCCCTAGGATAGCTAGAGGAGTGCTTATTTTCGGTTGTGCCAAAACCGCGCATCCCGGTTAAATCGACCTTGTACCACCGTAGCAGCTCTCGTGCTCGGTTGGTAACCTACATTAGGTTGTCTTCGGATACGGTAAGTGGCTAAATATAAAAGAACGAAAGGTGATAATAGAAGATTTTACATTGTTTTTGCAAACTTTCTTTATGTCATAAATAAGCGACCCTTTCACCAGTTCGATACCAATGAAATCTTTCCCATAATTTCATCCTCTTCAAAACAACGGTGTGCATCTTCTACCTCTTCAAAATTAAATTTTTGATTATGTAACTTGGGTTGAATAAGACCATCTTCAATTAACTCCCCGAGTTTCTTTAAAATATTGCCATGATGAGCTCGACCCATTCCGCGAAGAAGGGGTAATAGCATAAAAACAACATGCAGAGTCAAAGACTTTATATGTACTGGGCTTAAGTCATGCTTGGCCCTTGCCGCAATAGATACTACCGATCCACCAATTTTTGCCGCAGTAAAAGAATTGTCCAAACATTCTCCTCCAGCGGTATCAAAGACTACATCATAACCCTCTCCATTTGTGTGAGTAGAAATGTAATCCTCAACTTTTTCTTTCTTATAATTTATAAGAACATCCGCTCCAATCTCTTTTCCAAATTTGATCTTAGCATCTGTGGATGCAGTGGTGTGGACTTCAGCTGCTAAAGCTTTGGCCAATTGCAATCCAATATGGCCAACTCCACCTGCCGCACCATGCACAAGCACTCTCTGACCCTTCCTTACATTTGCTCTGTCTACTAAAGCATTCCAAGCAGTGATACCGACCAGAGGTAAACTAGCCGCCTCCTCCATCGTCAAATTTTTGGGGATCAAAGCAATAAGCTGAGAATCAACTGCCACAAATTCACTTAATACTCCCGGCAAGTCCCCAAAGCCCCCCACACATCCATAGACCAAATCGCCTTTTTTAAATTCCGTAATAGATTCACCTATTTGCACAATTTCCCCTGACATATCCCCATGAAGAACCGCTGGTAATGGGGGTCCCACGGATAACAAACCCTTTTTTATTTTACAGTCTACCGGATTAACACTGGAGGCAACCACCCGAACCAGCACTTGATTGGGTAATATTTTAGGCAACGGTATTTCTGCCTTCTCAAAATTAGCTGTATTCCCGTAAGAATTTAAAATGATTGCTTTCATATTGATTAATTTCATCTCCAAATCGTTAGCTAATGTTACCAATCACTATAAATCAAATTCTTTCGATCACCTCATTCTTTTTAATAAAGGCTCTATTTTAAAAAACTTTTTTTCATGATTAAAAGCTTGAACCATCAATAAACTCAAAGATTAATCGTTCTTATGAAATCAATTGACCAAAATCGCAGATCTTTTCTTAAATACTCCGCTTCCGGTGCCATTTTATCTACTCTTTCTTTTCCTTACATTGGAAAAGCCCAGCAATCAGCTAATGAACGCTTACGATTTGGTGCAATCGGAGTAGGGGGCAGGGGGGCAGGAATCGCCAACAGTGCACGAAGACTCTCTGACATCGTTGCTGTTTGCGACTTGGACACACAACGCATTGACCGAGTTAACAAATCATTGGCTCAAGGTAAGGCAAAGGGATATCAGGATTACCGAAAGATTCTTGACCGTAAAGATATTGATTTTGTTACTATTGGAACAACCGATCATTGGCACTCTCGAATCGCTATTCATGCGATGCAAGCGGGGAAAGATGTTTATTGTGAAAAACCACTCACTCTTACCATTGAAGAAGGTAAGCAAATTTGTAAAGTAACCAAAGAAACAGGCCGAGTATTTCAGGTAGGTACTCAGCAAAGAAGTGAAATGGGACAAAAATTTCTTACTGCAATTGGAATAATCCGCGAAGGCAGAATCGGAAAAATCAAAAAAATAACCTGTAATATAGGCGGAGGTCCCCAAGGCGGACCATTCAAAAAATCAGATCCTCCCTCCAATATCGATTGGAATATGTGGCTAGGACAAGCTCCTCTTGTTGATTACATTAAAGAACGTTGTCATTACCAATTCCGCTGGTGGTATGAATACTCCGGAGGGAAAATGACCGATTGGGGGGCTCACCATGTTGATATCGCCCAATGGGCACTTGGACAAAATGGAGTAGGGCAGGGAGTTCTTTCTCTGGACCCCATTGTTGGGGATCATCCTATTCCTCTCAAAAATGGTATGCCCACCAAGGACAACCATTATAATACATCTCATAACTTTCACATCAAATGTATGTTCCCCAAAAAGGTGGAGATGAATATTGTCAGCAAGTCCGAAGAAGGAAATGGAATCCTCTTTGAAGGTTCAAAAGGAAACTTATTTGTAACCCGATCCAAAATTACCGGCCCTGCAGTTGATGAGCTTAAGGAAAAGCCACTTTCTGCACAAACCATATTAGATGTCTACAAAGGGAAGAAGACCACCAATCATATGGAAAATTTCTTCGAGTGCATGAAAGATCGTTCTGATCCTATATCTGATGTGTATACTCACCACAATGCAATGACCACTTGCCACTTGGCTAACATATCAATCCGGCTTGGAAGAAAACTCAAATGGAATCCGAAAAAGGAACAAATTGTAGGGGATGATGATGCGAATCAATGGCAGAAGCGCGATCAAAGAAAAGGATTCGAGACGAATACTTAATTTTTATTTAAATTTAAATGAATTCAGAAATGAATTCGATTTAACGCCAAGATTCTCGAGCATAGACTCCCTAAAGTTATACTCCCTGCTTAGTAAATGAACTGACTCAAGATTTAAAGTTGGTTGCATTTCCTCGCTTAGCAACCACATTCATATCTAGAAGGATATTGTTCTACTTCCGTGCGTTTGCCTCATTAAATCGGAAATATGACACTGGCCCGGTTTGTGCCTGATCCGTGATGATTCACCCGTGGAATGACTAGTGTCGATAAACCGAGGCAAAGTTTCGCCTCTCTTTTCATTTTATTTTTTGCCTAACGGTTGAACTAATCGGGTCGAGGAATAAGATTTGGTGAAGTGAATTGTTATGAAATTTCATATTCTTCCATTAAAAAATCTTAATCATATTATCCCTACATTTTTTTGTTATAAAATTTGTATTCATTTCCCATAAGTCTGCCGGATCAAGTCTAATCGTCTTGCCCGTTTTGTATGAAATATACCAAATTTGACTTTGCTTCTTTTTACTCTCTTTGTCCGTTCGTATCTCGATAGATTTGACTTTTGAATAGTCAAATCCATATACCCTCTGGTCAAACCAAAACCCTGTATAATGTACAATGCCCTTTTCTGTGAATTCTATATGGTCTTCACTTAATGTAGGAATCATAACAATTCCTACGACAAGACCTAATATTGCATAAATTAATCCTTTTTGATTATTCTTCTTTAGATATATAGCTATCCCATAAACAATTATTAAAATTGATATAGCTAAAGCTGAATATGGATACATCAGTGGCAAATTTATTATCATTAATTTTTTTTCAGTTTCCAATCATTTTCTGATGGAGCTTTCACTTTCACTCCAAACTGGTTTATATGAAACTTATTCTCAGCATTTGTCTTCACACTGAGACATAACACCAATAGAGAAAATAGAAGAGTCTTTTTTATCATTGTTAATTCCTTTTTTGAGCTTAACGTCGAAGGTCAGTCACGCGGCTTGTCCGCGTTGACTGCACCGTCTTGTTGGGCTTCTTGTAAATCTAGTTTCTCTACGGCTGGAGATGTGCCAATTCGACGGGCATGGATTGACGCACCGCCGTTCTTGATGAACTGGTCGACGGCCCCGACATTCCCCTGGACAACCCAGTAGTTGATGTCGCCGAAGCCCATGTTCTTGGGATCATTGATATCGCTAACAAGCATCTGCCAAGCATTTCCTGGGTTTGTCTGTTCCTTGCTAGGCATCTCCGTATTCAGTTGCTCGATTGAGAAACCATGTTTGCCCGAAACCGTCACATGATGCGTGCTGCGTTGCGAACAGACCCGCCCAAACCGGGAGGCGTGATTGGCAAGGGCGAATTCAAGGCTATTGACGTTGGAGCCAAGGTTGATGTTGTCGCCGTTGGTGTGTTCGTTGACAAGGATACCGGTAAAATATCCGGTTACCATCACATTGTTCAAGATCGTGAGGGCTCCGTTGTTGTTAGCCGGGGTGATCAAGCCACTGGTTCCATGGGTCGGTTTGGAGGCCTGAACACTGTAGATGTCTGTGTTGATGAAAACATTCTCTATCTTGCATTGTGCCGCCTTCCCCAAGTCGATTCCACTGATCCCCGGGTTGTCGTAGGTGCGGACATCAAGATTTCGGATCACCACATAGACACCGGAAAAAATGTTATACAATTTCTCAGGTCTATTATCGGCGTAAATAACAGCGGGTCCCGATTTGTCCAAGCATTTAAGAATTGTGCCTCTATTTTGAAGCGGGAATGCGCCGATCGTCCCCCATACCGGTGTCGGCTCACTCTCACCAACGATTTCAA
>JABGUO010000284.1 GCA_018646565.1 Opitutia bacterium
CAAGACGGAGATGGTGTTGATGACCTCAAGGACGCTTGCCCAGACTCCAACCCTCAAGTTTCAGTGAACGTCAACGGTTGTGCGGTTGAGAACGATGAACAAAAAAGCTTCCTGGATTCTTTCAGATCAGGTGACCAAGAAGCAGTTCTACAAACGGTTGGTATCGGTGCAGTTTTGATTGCACTGCTTGGTTTCCTTCAGACTAATTTGGTGGCTGCTCTGCTGCCCGATTCAGTTCGCTGGCTTCGGGTCTTCAAAGGCAATTCAAAACTCAATAAAGAAGAAGTGCAAGAATTAGAATACCTCAAATCACTTGTTCAAACCTATTACCAAGATCGAGAACTTCTCGAAGATGAATTATTTCAACTCAAATCTGAACTCACTGCACGATATACAAACAGTGAAATTAAGAAAACGACGCGCGAGAAAATCAACACCATTGTCGAAGATTTATTGAATATGGGTGATTCAGAATTAAGTAAAATCGCTCATAATGATTCATATTTCGGATTATACGGTGCAACTGGAGTTGGACAGCGAAGTGAAGTTTTAGAACTCGATCGCCTGATGAATTCATCTGAAGTATCCGCGAAGCCGGATTCTTTGAATCAAGGTGAAATCAATGCGACAGATGGATATGAATATCTCCAATATCCGGCAGAAAGCGGTACGTGGTATATCCGGAATAATGATTCTGGAGAATGGGATGAATGGTCTGAATAATCAGTTCGCTCTTTTAATTCCAATCTGTTCATCTTTAGCACGCCGAATTTTCCGTCAGAAGGTTCGATTATCTCTGAGTGAGCACTGACTCTTACGTACGATTGTCCGGACGGAACTTGTGAGATTCCCGGTACGAGCACTAAGCATTCTATTGCTGACCTTCGTGCTCATACCGACCTTAGAATTTCATTTTGATTGATTTTGATATTTTTATTCCAATTCTAACGTTCCGGTACGAGCATTTTGTTACTCCAACCGTTCGTCATACCACTTTTTCCATGAGGGCCAAATAGAAGCCCAGTCTTCATCAGAGGTAGGTCCGTTTACTGAGTTGACAAATTTCACACCTAATACAGGGATTTTAACTCTGGACAAAGAAATCTCTCCAACGGATATTTCTGTTCTCTTAGTAGGGCCAATATTAATTTTTTCAAATGGTTGTGTAGAGAATATACTTTCCATTAATTCAGTGGGAGCATTACCATTGAGAAATATCCATCTCGGCTTAGTTCTTGTTAGTAAGTCAGACACAAATGAGCGGTATGAAATTAATGCAGGGTGTGTTTCGTAAGCCTCTTTGAGAAGAACATGACTAAATTTGGCTTTGGTAGAATAATATGGTATGATGTCCAATTTCAGTACGTGTTTATGAAATACCATTCGGGCACCTGTGCCTTTTTGTGAGTTAACCCATGTAGTGTTAAATTCAGTTTTACCCAAAATATTTCCTAACCGTGTGAAGTACCGCCCATAATATACATCGCTGATAAAATAGTCTTCGATTTTCCTCATCCAGGGAATTAGTTCTTCATGATCACCTGAGGCCTTCCATGAATCCAATGATTTCGTCGGAATGTCAATTTCAGTCTCTTGAAAACCCTTCATATTGGGCCTGTATGCTGGATTTATTCCAAACATAGCAATACATTCACCAGGAACTAGTAACTCTGGATTTCCGACAAATGGATTTGGAGGTACTTCCGAAGCAAGTTGACTTTCATCCTTCAATCTAAGAATTTCGTTCAATTCAAGAATATCCTTTGAAAAATCACGCTCTAAGAAGTCAAGTAGTTTTTCTCTCATTAGTATCACCAATTCCAATGAGTAATTAGAATTAAGATTTTTGATGTTTTTTGTATATTAAGGATTAATCGGTACCATGGTATTTGCAGATAGTTTCCCGGTACGAGCACTTCATTTTCTAAATGGTCTATGATTAACGAGGACAAAATCTCGATGTATCGCTGTGACAGATAAAACCAGAGTACGAGATTTTCAGACGGGTATTATGGCTGAGGGTAGAACTCCCGTCTCCCTCAATTACCATGGTCATGTCCCCGAAGGGTAAGTTCTCACTTATCCCCCATTCCCAGGTAAAGGAGTCTCCGTAGCCCACGGTTTCTGTGTGGTTAAGGAGCAAGTTGCCGTCGGGGCCGTACATCGACCAGGTCACATCGACTGGGTCGAATTGAAGGTCAACGACATTGGAAACAGTCGATTCGATCAGAATACGCTCAGGCGGGCCAAGGCTTGCTTCGTGAGGTCCATCAACATAGAGTTGTGCGAATTCTGTAACGCGGTTTTCTTCAAACTCAAACCAAGCTGAGCGAATGAACGGCGCAAAATCATCGAACGAGTTGTTTTGACCTACAGGATTACTTCGGTAAACATCTCCCGTATTCAATACCATGCCGTATCGGAGGTTAAACGCACCATATCCTTGGGGCATGTAGAGCAGGTTTTGAGAAGTATTGGCATCCACTACCTGTGC
>JABGUO010000285.1 GCA_018646565.1 Opitutia bacterium
CGTCTTACGACCCCAGATCTGAAAGACCGAGGTGATCGCCAGCCCTTCCCACCAAAGAAAGAGAGAAAGCATGTCCCCGGCAAAAGCAACTCCCACCGCAGTGGCAGCATAAAGTAAAGCCATTGAGATCTGCCACGGATCCCGGAGGTGAAAGGAATAAATTCCGGCCACCAGAGCCGCCAAATGAAAAAGGTAACCAAAAAGCTTGGCCTGTTGATCAACCGCTACGCCAATAATATCATAGCCGAAAAGAGCCAAGTTTGAAGCACTTCCCAACTCCAATGTGTAAATATGCCAAAATCCCAAAATGGGAGCGAGTACCAATGCCATGGAAGCAAAGCGACCACGAAGAACGGCGGCGGCGAGGCCTCCCAATATCAAAGCAGTTGCGGGATGTGTCCCAATTTCCATGGTTATCGCGAGAGTATTCATGTTATTTATCCCAATAATCCTCGTCTCTCATCAGTGTCTTCTTTCCCTTCCAGTCCCTCATCAGTTTGGAAACGTAGACCAGAGCGACGCAGGCCAGAAATCCATAAATACCATAAAACGCCGGTAAGGTTTCCAGGGAACGCAGGCTGAACTCTTCCGCAAAAGCAGCATGCTTGTGCCAACCGACAGTAAAGACAAGGTCGGCTACCACCACCAAGCCACAAAGCCAATAAAATCCACGGATGATCTTGCGTACATTTTGTGGTTCATCCAACCATCTCTTCGGTTCGTCTAAATTCTGTTTTGGGTTACTCATCTTTCAGATTCAAAATTATTCAATTATTTTGACCAGCCGCAAGAGTGGGTCGGAGAGAAAAAAGAGTACGAAGCATCCCAGTGCGGTCAGGGCTAATGGCACCACACAGGCCATCGGGGCTTCCTGAATTCCGGGATTTTCTTCCGTTTCATCCGTGCGGAAGAACGCAGTTACTGCCACCGGCAGCAAATAAAAAACATTGAGCAGAGAACTTACCAATAAAACGCCCACCACCCAGATTGCATCTCTATCCAGAGCTCCCAGAGCAATGTACCACTTACTCACAAATCCTCCCAGCGGCGGCAATCCAATCACGCTCAGGGATCCAATCATAAACGCTCCCATCGTGATAGGCATCCTTCGTCCAAGACCACGCAATTGGCTAACATACTTCTTCCCCGAGGCTACAAATATCGCACCCGCACAAAAGAACAGGGTAATTTTACCACAGGCATGCATGGCGATATGAAGGACTGAACCTCCAATTCCCATATCCGTGGCCAAAGTAGCCCCCAACACCACGTAGCCGAGCTGGCCAATTGTGGAAAATGCCAGACGACGTTTCAAGTTATCCTGCGAAAGTGCGATCAGTGAGGAAATCAAAATCGTGGCACAGGCAATTCCGATCAGCCAGTCTTCTCCGTCCAGTTCACGCAGTACTTCAGTTCCAAAAATATCAGAATATACTCGAATAACACAGAAGACACCCACCTTGACCACCGCTACGGCATGCAGTAATGCGGAGACAGGTGTGGGGGCGACCATCGCACCCGGCAACCATGAGTGGAGAGGCATTAATCCAGCCTTGGCAAAGCCAAAGGTAAAAAGAGCAAGAAGAATGATTTGAGTGGTCTGACTGAATTCTCCCACTTTCCCGGTATCAGCAAGAAAGTCCATTGTTACAGTTCCACCGTCCAGCCATACATAACACCAACTCAGGGCGGGAAGGAGCAGGCAAAGAGAGGTAAAAAGTAAATACCCAAGATAAGTCCGGCCACCGGTCCGAGCCTCCTTATCCTGCATGTGAGTAACAAGTGGGAAAGTCGAGACCGAGAGCATTTCGTAAAAGAAATAAATGGTGAGTAAGTTAGCCGAGAATGCGACCCCCATTGTAGCCGATAATGAAATTGCGAAGAATGAATAGAATCTCGTCTGTGCATGTTCATGCAGTCCACGCATATACCCAATGGCATAGACCGTAGTGGCAATCCAAAGAAGCGAAGCAACACAGGCAAAGAGTAATCCAAATCCATCCACTCGAAGAAGTAAGGGAACATTCGTAAAAATTTGCCAAATATGAAATTCAATAATTCCACCTCCTAATAATAAGGGTACCATTGATAAGACTGCAGACGCCTGAACAATAGCAGCTAGAAATGTGAAGGTCTCCCGTAGATTCCTTCTTTTTTCGCCCGCCCAGACAATTCCAATCAATCCAATTAAAGGGGCGACCAATGCAATTAATGGACGAATATCCTCAATAACGGTTACTTCAGGTGCACTCATTTAATGTCCAGTCCCCCGCGGTAAATTATAATCACTCAGAAAAATCTCAATTAAAGAAACAACGTCCTGATTATAGATCCCCACTACAATCACAATGGTCGCAGAAACCAATAAAGGAATAAGCATAGATAATGGTCCTTCATCAAAACGGGTCTGTTCTGCTGTTAGTCCAAGATCACCGTGCCCATGTCCCAAATTCTCTCCACTTTCTGTTACAGCAAGATGGATTCTCTCTATTAATCGGAAAAATAAAACCACCATTACCATGGTTGAAAACATAAGCACGACCATATACTCCCATCGCTGAGATACCATGCCTCCCGTTATTAGGTACCACTTACTGAAGAAACCACAGGTCGGAGGCAGTCCAATAATTGAGAACCCTCCAATAAAAAAGCCGGTCATTGTTAAGGGCATCTTTCCAAATAAACCACGCAGTCCATCAAACTTTGTAGTCTTCGCCTTTCTTAAAATGAGCCCGGTACCAAGAAACAGACACAGGGTCATGCAAGCATCACTAATGATGTGAAAGATCGAACCAATAAATCCATAGTAGTTATAAATCCATACCCCCCCGACCATGTAGCCA
>JABGUO010000286.1 GCA_018646565.1 Opitutia bacterium
GAAAATGCTAAAAACATTTACTTTGGACTTATAATGGGGATATCTGCAGCACTTCCAACCTGCCTACATCTCGGACTATTTATTTCCTCAATCGTTCAAAAAACTAGACTCACCTTATTTCCTTCCAAATCTGTGGAGTCCAATTCAAAAAAAGAAAAATCGATCCAATGATTTCTTGCCTTAATTGACTAATCCCCTAATAAAAAATACATGAAAAGACGTAGTTTTATAATAAACTCGGGCGGAGCACTATTTTCGCTCCCCTTATTCGCAAGAACTCAAAATCTTCCTTTTCTTAACCAGATCGGCATTCAACTATATACACTTCGTAAGCCAATCTCCGTCGATCTTCCTAGCACAATCAAAGAAGTGGCCAAGGCGGGATACAAGCAGGTCGAACCTTATGGCTTTCCTTCTCCCCAAGCGGTTACAATGATCAAGAGAGCGAGAGAAAATGGAATGCAGGTTCATTCGTCCCACTTTGATTGGAACGCGGTTCTCCACCCAAAAAGAAAAGGAGTTCCTTCGTTCAAGAAGATTCTCGAACTTGCCAATGAACTCGAACTTTCTCATTTAGTTGTGCCCTACCTCGCCGAAACGGACCGGGGAAATATTGACGGGTATAAAAAAGTGGCTGAACTCCTCAATCAGGCAGCCGAAAAGGCAGCCGATGCCAAAATCCAACTTGCCTATCATAATCATGCCTTTGAATTTCAACCCATGGAAGATGGTAAAACAGGGTATGATGTATTCATCGAAAGCTTTTCCACGAAAATGGCTTTTGAATTGGACGTGTTTTGGGTAAAGCTGGGTGGTGTCGATCCGGTCACAATGATCAAAAAACTGAAAGGTCGGGTTTCACAACTCCACTTAAAAGATCTCAAAAAGAATACAAAGGTCCCCCATTTCGGGAAGGTGACTCCCGATACTTTTGATGAGATTGGAGACGGAATGATCAAGATGGAACCAATTATGAAAGTTGCCCAGCAAAGCGGGGTAGTACATTGTCATGTGGAACAGGACCAATCTCCTTCACCATTGAAAAGTATTCGAAAAAGTCTCAATTACCTGAAATCGAAATGAAAGCTTTATTCGCTTTGCTCCTCTTGTCATTAACGATTTGGGAAGCGAATTCGAAAATAAAAAACATTCTCTTGATTGTTTCTGATGACCTGAAAGCGGATGCTCTCGGTTGTTACGGAAATAAAATTGCTCGTACTCCCCATCTTGACAGACTCGCTGAAGAAGGGACTCTTTTTCAGAATGCCTACTGTCAGGGAACCTCGTGTGCACCCTCCCGGGCCAGTTTTATGCGTGGCCGATATGTGGGAAAAAAAGAAATTACCTGGGGCGAACATTTTCAAAAGAACGGATTTTCCAGTACCCGGGTCGGTAAAATTTTTCACATGCGTGTGCCCGGCGATATTATTGCCGGTACCGACGGTCAGGATGTTCCTGAATGCTGGTCGGCTAAGTACAACATGGCGGGTAAAGAAGCACATACTCCGGGAAATTATGCCTGCCTGAACCTCAACAAGTTTACTACCGAGCTCGAGGGTAGACAATCCACTCAAATGCCCTACCGTATGTTTGTAACGGTTGACTATGTCGGAGACGGTTCGGACCAACCGGACTGGAAAGCGGCTACCCAATCAATTGAATTATTAAAACGCTTGAAAGAGGACAAAAAGCCTTTCTTCCTCGCGACCGGTTTGGTTCGCCCACATTACCCCAGTGTCGCGCCCGAGCAATATTTCAAGTCCTTTCCATACGCCGACATGGTACTTCCTTATGTTCCAAAAGATGACTGGAAAGACATGCCCAAAGCGGCTATCTCAAACTCAAACTCTCTTAAATATGGAATCAACCAATTCCCTGATAATCAAAAAAGAATGTGGTCCGCTTACCTCGCCACCGTTACCTTTATGGACGAGCAAGTCGGTCGGATACTCAACACATTAAAGGAACTTGGATTGGAAAAAGAAACCGCTGTCTTTTTTACAAGTGACCACGGATACCTACTCGGAGAACACCACTTTTGGCAAAAAAGTAATCTGCGGGAAGAAGTGACCCGCGTGCCCTTAATTATAAAGTCTCCGGGAAACCGGCCCGGCAAAACTCGATCCATAGTAGAATTGGTTGATCTATTCCCCACCGCCTGTGAATTGAGTTCACTCAAAATACCTTCAAGTGTTCAGGGTAAAAGCTTGGTTCCAATCCTCCA
>JABGUO010000287.1 GCA_018646565.1 Opitutia bacterium
GGTCTTACCTAAAATACAAAGATGGAAGTGAGGAACTGTACGACATGGAAAAAGACCCGAAGCAATTTAAAAACCTAGCCAAGGTTCCATCCTTCAAAAATAGAATTTTTCTACAAAGGAAACTTTTTATTCAAAGAACGAAGCCATTCTAAAGTAAATACATAAGAGTATCCATTTACATTCTATTCTATCTCCTGTGCTGCCATCATGTATAAATCGGCAAATGCATTGACTGTATCCTCGATCGGTTTGGCGTATCCTCCCCCCATAAAAATGAGCATTCCTTTCCCCATTTTTCGCCGCCAGTCAAAGACTCGTTGATTACGTTTACTCATTCCTGCACGGCTTAAGTTCAAGAGTCCAAGGGCATCGGAGGCCAATCCATCGACCCCCGCTTGGAAGAAAATAAGGTCGAAATGTTCTCCTTCCAATTGCTCCAAAACTGAGTCGAGAACTGAGAGGTATTCTTCATCTTCCGTCCCATCCTTAAAGCCATGATCTAAATCGCTTGTTTTTTTACGAAATGGAAAATTATTCTGTCCATGAAGGGAAACTGTAATTACCCGGTCATCCCCGTCAAAAATTTCTGCCGTTCCATCGCCTTGATGTACATCTAGATCCAAAATTAGAATCCGATCTATATTCTCTTTTTGCAGTGCAACCTCCGCAGCAACGGCAAGGTCGTTAAAAATACAATACCCCGCCCCTTCGCTTTTAAATGCATGGTGTGTGCCACCAGCCATATTCCCGGCAAGCACTGCTCCATTTAACAACTCATCTAATCCATCCAATGCACCGCCCACTAATCGCAGAGTTCGTGCAACAATTTCAGGTTTCCAGGGTTTAAGCCCTATTCTACGCACCTCTTTTTCACTGAGATTTCCTTCGATAAATCGATCAATAAAACTTTCTTCATGGACCAATAAGAGCTCATCTCTGGTCGCCAACCTAGGCTCCGTTATTCGAATATTATTCTCACTATTGAGTAATGATATTTTCTCTGCAAGTAAGCGGTATCGGTCGACAGGAAAACGGGCAGTTCGATCTAAACCGTCGGAATACAACGGATGGTAATACAGGGAAAAGGTAGTCATATAAATGTAAATTGTATTCCCGTTCTGCTATTTGTCCATCATCAGTATTAGAAGTAGTATTTAAAATATGAGTTTTCAAAATGCATTCTTGGGGTCTTTAGTTGCAGATGCGGTTTCTATGCCGGTTCATTGGTATTATAATACACGGGGAATTGACGAAGATTATCCAGACTTCGATCATTACATTGCCCCCAAAAACCCTCACCCCGATAGTATTCTTTGGCGCTCTCGCTATCAACCAATTGGAGAGAAAGACGATATTCTGCGCGAACAATCCAAGTATTGGGGAAAACGGGGTGTTCATTATCATCAATTTCTCAGACCGGGAGAAAATACACTCAATTTAAAATTAGCCTGCGAACTCTATCGTACTATTATCAAGAACGGGGAATATGATCCGGATACCTGGCTCGAACGGTATGCCGAGGTTATGCTAACCCCCGGTTGGCATTTAGATACCTATGCGGAAGAATACCACCGTGCCTTTTTCACTCATTATGCAAGGGGTAAAAAACTATCCAATTGTGGAATTGAAGATATCCACATTGGTGGACTCAGCCTGGTCCCTGCCCTACTCGCTGGATTAGAAGCAGTGGACCAAACCGACGAGGAACATCTTTTTCAATCTGTGCACAATTTGGTAAAACATACACATTCCCACCCACACACACTCACATCTGCCCGTAATCTAACCCAAATTTTAATTGAACTATCCAAAAGAGCAGAAATTCGTAATGTTCTGAACACCTTTCGGATGTCCGATGTACCTCTCAACAAAATAAAAGCATGGGAAAATATGCCCGACCGCAAAGTCGTGGGAGAAACCTTAAGCACGGCTTGTTACTTACCGGAGTCTTTTACAGCCGCACTCTATTTTGCCTGGAAATATTCCGATGACTTTTCTCTCGCCGTTCTCGCCAATGCAAAGGTGGGCGGAGATAATTGTCACCGGGGCGTGGTGGTCGGATCAATTGTGGCGATGCAAACCGGGATCCCAGAGAAATGGTTACGCGATTTAAAATGTATGGATGAATTACGCTGCGATCAGTCCTAATGCCCCCCTTTTTTCAACCATCAGAATAATTCGAGCTGTCCGTTATTTTTTGGTTTTCTTTTTCGGGAAATCTTTTTTTGAGAGCCGTGAGACTGTAA
>JABGUO010000288.1 GCA_018646565.1 Opitutia bacterium
AGTACTCGATTTTGCAAATGCCTACGGACAGCAGTGGAAAGAACCAACTTTTCAAGGTCGCGTCCTTTTTCGATTAAATCTTTTGGACCATGTCGATGACTAACCCGGTTAACATCCTGTCCGATAATCGGTCCTTCATCCAGGTCTTCGGTTACATAATGGGCAGTTGCCCCTATTAACTTCACACCCCTGGTGTAAGCTTGATGATAGGGTTTCGCACCCGCGAAGGAGGGCAGGAAGGAATGATGGATATTAATTACCGGACAACCTACATTTACGAGAAAGTCTTTACTTAAAATCTGCATGTACCGGGCCAACACCAACAGTTCTATTTTCTGATCACGAATCCATTGAATTTGCTTGGTCTCCTCTTCCTTCTTATTTTCTGGGGTCAGGTTGAAGTAGTGGAAGGGAAGTTGATAGGAGGAAGAAATGTCTTGTAAGTCTCTGTGATTGGACAAAACGCCAGTTAATTCAGCATTCCATTCGCCTGATCTGACTCGCAAAGCAAGGTCGTGCAGACAATGATCTGCCTTGGATACCATTACCCCAATTTTGGGCCGGTCATTATGATAACCTATACGTACGGTCATACTTAATTCAGACTGTACCATTTCCTGGAAAGCAGTCCCCTCCTCTATCGGGTCACTTTCTAAAGAACATTCCCATTCAACACGTTGAAAGAAAACATTTTCCTGCCGGTCGAGGTGTTGGTCAGCATGTAGCACATTGCTTCCGCGTTCATGAATCCATCCTGCCACCCTTGCAACAATACCCGGTCGATCCGATCCGTAAAGCAGAGCAGTAATTGAATTCATAAAAAATCAGGACCTTGAATAATCCTGCAAAGACTTAACCGAAAAATTGCGATCCTTAAGGGAACGAATACCATCCAACGCTGCAAAAGCGGAGCCCAGTGTAGTGATTACTGGAACACCGTGCAGGACAGCTTCGCTACGAATGCCATTTTCATCCCGCCTTGGAATTAATCCAAGGGGGGTATTGATTACGAGATGGATTTTTCCATTCTTAATCAAATCGGCGACATTAGGTCGCCCTTCACTGATACGCAAAACACTCTCTGCTTCTATCCCATGTTCTTGTAAAAAGGCGGCCGTTCCTTCAGTGGAATAAAAAGAAAAGCCAAGATCAGATAATCCTCGGGCAACAAGGAGTGCTTTTTCTTTGTCAGAATCCTTTACACTAAGAAATACATTGCCCTCAAGTGGTAACGAAGGCTTGGCAGCCATTTGAGTCTTGGCAAAAGCAATTCCAAAATCTTCGTCCTGCCCCATCACTTCACCTGTACTTCTCATCTCTGGTGTCAGTACAATCGGAGAACCGGGGAAACGGCTAAAGGGAAAAACAGATTCCTTAATCGCCCAATGCTTGGGGATAATTTCTTCGGTAAAACCAAGGTCTTTCAATTTGGCACCTGCCATTACACGAGCCCCTAATTTGGCTAGAGGCACACCGATTGCCTTACTGACAAATGGAATTGTTCGTGAAGCACGCGGATTTACCTCAATCAGAAATAATTCACCTCCTTTGATCGCGAATTGGATATTCATTAGGCCAATTACCCCCAAGGCTTTTGCTAAATCATGAGAAGCTTGACGGACTTCATCAATCATCTCTTTTGCTAATTCATGGGGAGGCAGAACCATTGCCGCATCTCCACTATGGACTCCTGCAAATTCAATATGCTGAAGCATTCCCCCGACCACCGTAGTTTCCCCATCGGAGATACAATCCACATCTAACTCGATTGCTTCCTCCAGAAATTTGTCCAACAGTACCGGTTTACCAGGGGCCACCGCAAATGCCTCCTTCACCACCTTCTCCAGTTCATTCTCATCGTAAACGATGAACATTCCACGACCGCCCAAGACAAAAGAAGGGCGTAACAAAACGGGGTACCCAATACGTGCGGCGGCATCTTTTGCATCTTCCGGTCTGAGGGCAGTTTCATTATCCGGTTGCTTAAGACCCAACTGATTCAGAATTTGCTTAAATTTCTCACGATCCTCCGCCAAGTCAATACTCTCGGGGGAAGTTCCTATCACATTAACGCCAGCCTTTTCTAATCCACTGGCCAAATTAAGAGGAGTTTGTCCACCATATTGAACAATTGCACCGTCACACTTTTCTTGATGGTAAATCTCCAACACATCTTCCAGAGTGAGGGGTTCAAAATATAATCGATCCGATACATCATAATCTGTGGATACTGTCTCTGGATTAGAATTCACCATCACCGTTTCAAAACCAGCCTCTCTCAAGGCAAAGGAGGCATGTACACAACAATAATCGAATTCAATTCCCTGCCCGATTCGATTCGG
>JABGUO010000289.1 GCA_018646565.1 Opitutia bacterium
AGACTTGCGAGTGGAGGAGGACCGAATCGATGGATTTTATATTAAGGCGATTGATTCAGTAGCAAAGCGTGAAAACCGATTGGGGGAGTCCTGTTCTGAGTTGCAGAATTTTCTTGGAGAGGGCTGGAGAGTGATTCCTTGGTTTGTAGAAAATGCCTGGTTTTTTGATTTGTTGAAATTCGAAGAATATTTAATGACTTTGATCATGGTGCCCATTGGCTTGGTTGCCGCTTTTGCAATTGCAATTGCCTTAATGACATCGGTGTTAAGAAAAACCCGGGAAATAGGATTATTAGTTGCAATGGGTGGAAGTCGCATTTCTGTCGGAACGGTATTCTGTCTGCAGGGTTTTATTATTGGTTTACTTGGCTCCGTGCTTGGATGTGGATTTGCATTATTATTTATGTATTTTCGGGATGAATTAATGACTTTTATTGTACATCACATTGCAGGTGAAGAGGGGCAGGCTGGAGTATCTCAGTTTTATGATTTTTATAGCTTACAAATTTATTATCCCTGGGAATCGCCAGAAAGCTTAAACACATTCCTTACCTTTGCTTTTTTTGCCATCTTAATTTCCACATTTGCTGGCCTATTACCCGCTTGGCGTGCCACTCGATTAAACCCTGCTGACGCATTACGAAGTGAATAATATAAACGACTCGGTTTTACAGGTAAAAGGCTTATCTAAGAGTTTTCTATTTGAGGATCAAAAAATTGATGTGCTGCACGATATTGAATTAAGTATTTTGGAGGGAATGTCATTAAGTATTCGTGGAGATTCTGGTTGTGGAAAAACAACATTACTAAACTTGGTAGCAAGATTAGAAATGGGGGATTGTGGAGAAATTTTTTGGGGACAGCATAAGATGAGTGCCAGTGCGTCCTGTAACTCCAAGGAGGCATCTCTTCGGTCCACTTTTTTGGGCGTTGTGTATCAATCGTATTATTTAATTCCAGAATTAGATGTTTTGGAAAATGTACTGATTGCAGGAAAACTCTCTGGTTCATACGGACCTGGAGTTCGAGACCGTGCTCGTGCACTTTTGTCTAAAATGGGAGTGGGAAATAAAGAAAAGCAAATTCCAACCAAACTATCGGGTGGAGAGAGACAGCGAGTGGCCATAGCACGTGCCTTGATTAATCAACCCAAACTAATCCTTGCTGATGAACCAACTGGAAATTTAGACGAACGGACTGGTGGAGAGGTTATGGATTTATTATTGATGAGCTGTGAGGAGGAAAATGCGGCCTTGATTTTAGTGACTCATAACCCAAGCTTTGCCAGGGCGACGAATGAGTCCATATTTTTAAAGAAGGGGAAACTAGCAACCGAATAATAAGACAATTACTATGGGAACAAAAGAGCGTGAAAAGATAAGGTGTGGAGTGGCAGGAGTTGGTTATTTGGGACAACATCATGCGAGAATTTATAATTCTCTTGATTCCTGCCAACTTGCGGGAGTTTATGATCCAGACCCAAGGGCGAGGAGTGCGGTAAGCAATGCGGAGGATTGTGAAGAATTTATTGACCTTAAAACCCTGGGTGAATCCTGCGATGTTGTCAGTGTTGTTTCACCCACGGATCGACATGCTGAAGTTGCGATTCCCTTGATGGAAGCGGGGTGTCATGTATTAATTGAAAAACCATTATGCGTTTCCTTAATGGAGGCTGAGGAAATTCTTACTGTTGCCCAACAAAATAAAGCAATTGTTCAGGTCGGACATATTGAACATTATAATCCAGTGATGACTTTTCTGGAGGAGGCGGTTGATCAGCCGAAGTACCTTACTGTTGAAAGGCTCGCTCCCTTTCAACCACGTGGCACTGAAGTGGGCGTAGTGTTAGACCTAATGATACATGATATAGGAATTGCGATGTCACTTGTTGGTTCACCTATTTCAAAGGTAGATGCGATCGGAGTAAAAGTACTTTCACCCACCGAGGATATCGCAAATGCCCGAATTGTTTTTGAAAACGGATGCGTTGCCAATTTGAGTGCAAGTAGGGTAAGTGAGAAAAAGGCTCGGGAGATCAGGGTCTTTCAAAATAGTGGTTATTTATCCTTGGATTTTATGAATCAAAAAGGCCATCTGATTAAAAAAGAGGGGATTGCTTTGAATAAGAAGGAAGTACCCGTGGAGAAAGGGGAACCACTCGCTCTTGAACTTGAGTCTTTTATACAATGTGTGCAAGGCGCATTGACTCCGAAGACTGATGCTACATTTGGCAAAACAGCCCTTGAAATCGCTCTGTTAATTACCAAGCAAATAAACATCACCCTGTGACTTGATTAGAAATCTACAATTCAATTCTCCTCCCGACGGTAGGGTCGATCTACTCGTAGTAGCGGGGGAAGCATCTGGGGATGAGCACAGTGCTTTGCTTATTTCAGGGTTACTCAAAAAGTTTTCCAAATTTCGAATCTCTGCCATTGGTGGTAAGAGGGTAGAGAAAGAAGGGGCCCATCTTGTTTACCCCTTGGTAGAGCATGCAGTAGTCGGGGTGGTGGAGGTATTAAAAAATTACAGTACTTTTAAGCAAATTTTTAAAAATACTATAGAATGGATTATAAAGTATAAACCCAAGGCAATTCTCCTCGTCGATTATCCAGGATTTAATCTTCGACTTGCCCGTGAACTTAAAAAACTCGGAGTTTCATTAAAAGGTGGAGGCACGGTAAAAGTTTTACAGTATATCAGTCCACAACTTTGGGCTTGGAAGGCAAAGCGCCGTTTTGAAATGGAAAAGATATTGGATGGATTAGGAGTTATTTTTCCTTTTGAAGTGGATTGTTATAAAGATACCAGTTTGCCTGTTGCGTTTGTTGGACACCCATTTGCACAGTCTGCGTATAAGTGTCCTATCAGTTATACCCCGGAAGGTCCGTTACTTCTTTTACCGGGTAGTCGAGTACAACCAGTTCAGAGAATCTTACCAGTTTTCTTGGATACCTTGGATCCTTTACTCATCGATTTCCCGAATTTACAAGTTTCTATTCCCGTACCCGATTCACAAATTCGAACAGTGGTGGAGTCTCTATTATCTTCTAGGGCTACAATTAAGGATAGAATTAATGTAGTGGAATCGGGCCTGAAAATGGAAGCGAGAGCCGCGTTAATGAGTTCAGGTACAATGTCTCTTTCTTGTGCAATTGCAGGGGTGCCAGGTGTAATTGCATATC
Organism: Opitutia bacterium; assembly: GCA_018646565.1. GTDB lineage: Bacteria > Verrucomicrobiota > Verrucomicrobiia > Opitutales > Seribacteraceae > Seribacter. Next base: position 3,186 of record JABGUO010000289.1, read on the forward strand.
GGGCACACCCCCTTACTTATTTGCTGGGAAGATTTCTTGTTACGATTCCATATTTAGGAATGGCAAATATTTTAATTCCTGAAGCTCCTCCTTATCTTGAATTCCTTCAGGGGCGGGCAAATCGAAAAAATTTATACCAATCAATTCTGAAAGTACTGCATAATGAAGATTCAAAAGAGAAATTTCAATTGGTGGCAAAAGAATTACTGAAACGCTTGCAAGTTCCCGATGAACAAGGAGTAGTTGAATGGTTGGGTCAGGAAATTTCTCTTGTCTGAGTCATTTGTTCCCATAATTTTACCGCTCTTCTCGCGAGAGCACCCTTACAGCGATCAACTTCAGAAATTCTTGATTTCAGGTTCTCATTCGCAATGGTCGATACATCGTCCATGTTGTAAAGAAATACATTTTCTATCTGAGACACTTTTTCTTCGATGTTGCGAGGAACAGAAGCATCAATAAGAAAAAGTGGTTGGGAAGGTCTTTTCTTCATAGACTTTTTAATATCTCCGTAATCAACTAAAGATTTTCCACTTGCGGTAGAAGTTAAGATAACATCAAAAAGGTGCATCGATTCTTTAAACTGTTCAAATGAAAGTGCGAATCCACCAAATTTCTCTGCTAACTCAGCTGGTTTATTACGGCAGAGCGGGCACCAGTCAAATGTACGTCCAGTAACAGTGATCGCTTGTGACCCCCT
>JABGUO010000290.1 GCA_018646565.1 Opitutia bacterium
GATCGATTTGTTGGTGGGAGTCGATATTTTTACGGGTATTCCTATTCTTTTGGACAACGCCTCCCCAAGAGTGTTTTCGTCCTCTCGTTGTGCTTGCACATTTTTATTGGGCTTCAGTGCAATATTAATGGTCGAAACCGAGAGGGGGGAGGTATTATCTTCCGAATTTCCATCTCCCTCCTTTGTGGATTCTGAACAGGCTTGAAATGAAAAAAGTACTGCTATGCTAAGAAATAATTTAGACGTCATTTGTTTTTGAGATTGAGTCTCATTAAAATGGCAAGCAAGCAGAAAAAGTCAACAAGACTCGTACTCAAGAAGTCGGTAAATAAAATGAAATAACTCTTCAATAAGCAATTGAAGAGCAAGTAATAGTATATTTTCGCTTGTTGAAAGTAACAGGCGCAGTAAGAATTGAAAAATACTTATCCCTTTGAGACCACAAAAGTAGCTCTTCTGTCCAATCGTGATTGCTCGGAGTCCGCATCTGGTATAGCTAATTCATCTCCTAATGAGATAACTTCTATACGATTTGCTTCGCATCCCAGTTCAATCAAATATTCCTTCACTGTAGTAGCCCGTCTGTCCCCGAGGGATTTGTTGTAGTTAGGAGTTCCTTTCCAATCACAATATCCCTCCACTAACAGGCGTGCATTCACATTTGATTTCATGAAATCGGCAATTTCAGAAATTTTAGGCCGCTCAGTAGCTGTTATGTTATACTGATCAAATCCAAAAAACACAGGATCAAAAGGTCGAATCACATTAAGCGGATCATCGAACGCAGAGAGTGCAGGGTCTCGCAGTGCAAGAGGGTCCGTGTTGTCAAAATCGCCTCGTAAAGGATCTCCTAAGCCTGCAAGGTCATCCGCTCCATCATTAAAGCCGTTCCCACCTGAGTTACTGTTGGTGGAACTATCACCTTCTCGGTTCAGAGTTGTTTCAGGCTGTGCTTTTTTGGCACACGATGAAAAGAATAGGATAACGATTTGAACCGTTACAAAAAATGAAACCTTCATTACAATTCCGTCAGGAGTCTTTGAGAACTAAAAAGTGTGCTTTACGCTCTAGCCCTGCAGTAGTAGGATCCGCATCTGGTGTTGCCACTTCATCTCCCATCGAGATAACTTCGACACGACTGGGGTCGGTGCCAAGATCAATCAGGTAGTCTTTCACGCTACTCGCACGTCGATCGCCGAGAGATTTGTTGTATGCGGGTGTTCCCTTCCAATCACAGTAGCCTTCGACTAAAACGCGGGCTCCCGGTGTCTCGTTTAAGAATGACGAAATTGCCTGTAGCTTGGATCGTTCTTCGCTCCCAATGCTATATTGATCAAACCCAAAAAAGATTGGCTCGAACGGACGGTCTCCATTCGCTAAATTTTCGGAATCTCCCCAGAATGGATCTTGTGGAAACAGTCCGTCTTCCCCATCCAGTCCAGAAATAGTTGCACCAATGGGAGACAATTCATCTCCTTCATTGTATGCTAAATCGTCAGCCGAACCAATGAAGGTCCCTCGATCTGTTCCTTTAATGAGTGAGGTATCTTCAGGGCTAGGTCCCGTGCTTTTTGAGCAACTAGCTTGAAAGAATGCCACCACTAACAATCCCACCATCCACATTGAATTTTTCATACTTTTATCTCCCGCTATTTAACGATTAACCATCCCTTAGTTAATCTTCTTGAATTATTTTGTTGCACGCGACTTAACCTTCGTCAACGAGAAAGCGCATGAATTTACCAATTTGTTTATTAGTCGATAATGGTTCTCTACGACCCGAAGCAATTTTTAGTCTGCGTCGGGTGGCCCAGAAACTTTCCCTTGAAACCTCTTTTAAGGTAATTCCACTCGGGTTATTGCACTCCAATAAAGTGGATCCCGCTTTATTGGATGGAGTCTCCGGAGAAACAATTGGTACTTTTTTATCGGACGAAGATTCCAATACTCAAAACGAATTGATGGTGTTGCCCTTTTTTTTCGGACCCAGTCGAGGAATTACGGATTGGTTGATTGAAAAACTTGAGGAGTGGAAATCAAGGGACTCCACTCGTTCGTATCGTGTTTTAGATCCGTTATTTAAAGGAAACGAGTTACAATTAGCGCAAGCATTACAGGACGAGATTGAAAATACTTCCAACCTGCAAAGCCCGGAGAAATATAAGGTTGCTTTAGTTGACCACGGAACCCCAGTTCAGGTGGTCAATCAGGTAAGAGAGGCTGTGGGCGATCAACTGAAGGATTTATTATCAGAGCAGGCAATCGGGTTTTCCACTTGCAGCATGGAGCGAAGGGAGGGGGATGAATATTCGTTCAATGATCCACTCCTTGAGAATTTATTGATAGAATGGGCTGAAGGCGGTGCGACTCAAGTGATTGTTGCTTTATTTTTCCTTTTATCAGGAAGGCATGCAGGAAAAGAGGGAGATTTGGCAGAAATTTGCACAAAGGTAAAAAAACAATTTCCCGCAATCAATATTTTGCTCACCAATCCCCTGGGAGAACATGAAATAATCTTTAAAATCCTTTGTGAGAGGTTACATGCCAGTAAGAACTGAATGGACTCAATTAATTAAATTCATGACAAGGGGGTAAAATAAATCCCCGCAATGAGTAAAAGTGCTCCCAGCATTCTTCTTACTACAATTGGCTTTGTCATAAAGCCCTCCTCCAATCCAATATGTTTACCAAGCCAGGATGCGAGCAAAATAGCCCATATTCCCCGGCAGGCATAAAATACATTTGCTTCTGCAGGCACTTGATAAAAGGCAATCGCCATGGACATGAGTATGGCTTGTATCCCCATCGGGATGCAGGAGGCAAACATCCAAAAGTCCGCTTTCTTGCGAGATTCAAAAAATCTTCCCTCGACTAGCGGTAAAAGAAAGAAAGACATCCCTCCCACCGTGGTAAACATTACAAAAATTACATGCTCTGGCGTTGATTTTTGAGCTAGATATGGCACCAAAGAATCAGTTAAGCCAAATCCCGCTGCAGTTAGTAAACCCAGACTGATTGCGGTCTTGCAAATCTTACCACCCTTTTCTGGCCATCCAATTAATGCGACTGCACAGGCCGCGAACATAACAGCAATCCAAGTTTCGGATGAGGGGGTACCAGTTAAGCCAAAGCTCGATACAAATAAAGCCACAAATATTGACTTGGATCCCATGATGGGGGTGACCATAGAGGCATCTCCTTTTTGAAGAGCAAAAAAACAGGCGCATTGAGAAAGGAAAAAAATGAAGCCAAGTAATACCCCAGCCTGGAAATCATACCAATCCGGAGTGCTTCCCAGTACAAAAGGGTAGGGTAAAAAGAAGGCCGCCATGATCCAATTAGAAAAGATCAAAGATCGAATCGTACCCGCACCTAATTCCAAACCTCGTTTACACAGTAAAGCACTGCATGCGTAAAACGCACCGGCAGTAAATGCAAGGAGGTAGGGTGGGAGGTGGGTAGGCAAAATAGAAAAGTAAAAGAGATTAATTACTCTTAACGAAGGCTTGGCTTAGCTCCTCACATTCTTTTTGATTCATTTCTCCTTGAAAAATATGTAACCTGTATTGAACGACTAAAGGGCTCGACGGGGTAATTTTCGTCTTAAAGTAGGAGCCAAAACGACCATAGTCCCGTTCGCTGTAAAAGGATGGTTTGGGGTTAGCCGGATGCTCCAGATAGAGGGTGGTGTAACGGTTTCCCCCTACGACCACACTTTGAGCCTTCCAGGGCAGGTTGGTCATATCTTTGTCCTGGGGCCAGTTTTTTGTTTTTCCTTTGGTGTCAATGCCCTCGACCGGTCGAATGTAATAAGTTTCTTTACTTGTTTTCGTGGCTACTTCATTAGATGCCCGGAATTGAAAGCCAGCGTGTTGTGGGTCCCCATCCAATTGAACTTCCTCCTGGTCGGTGCTGAGCTTCGATTGGAAATCAACTTGGAGGAAACCTTCTTTGAGGAAAGAGAAACGAAGAGTTCGATGCTCGGTCGCAAACACGGTACCATCGTCCACTCGCCAGGCAATTTCTGCGGTATGGGACGCCTCTTGTTTATTGGCTGTTTTCGTAATGAATTTCTCATGAGTCTGGTACGCTCGTTTGCAATGCCAGGTATCAATATTTACCGGCTTTCCATTACCATTCAGAGCAGAGCACTTTGAAAATCCAAAATAAATCCCCCGGTGGTGAGTGTATTTCCCCCCCGGTCCTTTGGTCAGGAAATCGGCCCCGTTCGATTGAAAAATATGGTGAAATGGCTTGTAGGTTCGTTCCCGATCTTTTGGATTCATTTTTTCGAATACATAACGGGCAATTTTTTGATCCTTCCAAAGAAGGTCAACATGCTGATTCAATGAAGAGCTTTCTTTCCAACTGAATTTTCCCGCAAAACAAAATTGTGGCACAATACTAAAGAATAAGAAAACGGATAAGGTTATTTGCAGTGTCATGGTAGGAGGTAACTTTTCAAACGATAAATTTTCAAGCCCAAAGAAGAGGTCTCGAATGTTTTTTAAGCATTCCGGCTTTAGATGCTCGCACGAATGACAAAAAATTGCTTCAAGATTGAACTATGTATCGAACCGTAATCCAGTTTTTTTTGATAAGTGGTTGCCTCGTGCATTATCAATTACTTTCGGTGGTTGATTTTGAAGAAGAGGTTTGGCCTATCCTGGAGGAACGATGCGTGGAGTGTCATAAAGCACCATTTGAGCAAAATGGAC